>NZ_JAPYVU010000018.1 GCF_028276765.1 Sulfurihydrogenibium sp. | reverse complement strand
TTGCTCTGCTTAATCTTGCTGCTTCAATTATAGTGCCATCTACTATAAGCTTTCCCTTTTTTCCAAGAACAATTTTAAGCATCATAATAATCGTGATTCTTCTTAGCCAATATTCTCTAAGGATTTTGTAAACTCTTTCTGATTTTGATTTTCTAAACAGATGCCAAGATTGAATAGAAGGACAAATTAGAAATCTGGCAAGTGTAAGAATAGGAGTGTTTGAAATGTAGGATGTGATATATAAAGCTGCAAGCTGTAAATCAGATACCTTAGGTGGTCTACCTGCTTTCTTTTTTGATTGAACGTTTAAAAGTATAGTTAAATGCTCAGAGATTTTTTGAAATATTGTAAAATAAAGATTAGAGTTTTGCATTTTTACCTCCTTGGTGGAATTTTTGCTATTACAATTTTAACTGCCACCAAGGAGCTTTTTTAGATGTTTTATTTATATTTGAATTTCTCACCCGAGGTATGTCTGTAATTATTATAAAACTTATTCTCTTAAAGTTTAAAAATTTTTGGTATATTTATTATGCGACAGAGAAAGTGAAAGTATGTTAATATTTATCTTATTTTGTTATTCTGAGCGGAGTGAAGAATCTCATGTTTTTATTGAATATTGATTTTCTAGCTCGAAGTATTTAAAAAATTACTATAAAAAGGAGAAAAAATAATGGCAATAGACAAAAATAAAATTGAGCAAGCAATAAGATTATTTTTAGAAGGCATTGGAGAAAACCCAAACAGAGAAGGCTTAAGAGACACACCAAAAAGAGTGGCTAAAATGTGGGAAGAGTTTGAAAGTTATAGAGAAATGAACATGACCATCTTTGAAGAAGTAGGAAGCTACGATGAGATGGTAGTTGTAAGAGATATTCAATTTTATTCTTTATGTGAACATCACTTACTTCCTTTTTTTGGAAAAGCACACGTAGCATACATTCCAGATAAAAAAGTATGCGGATTGTCTAAAATTGTTAGAGTTGTAAACAAATTCTCTTACAAACTACAAGTCCAAGAAAGATTGACAGCGGAAATTGCTGAGCATCTTGAAAAAGAGCTACAGCCAAAAGGTGTAGCTGTTGTAATGGAAGCAGTTCACCTTTGTATGGCAATGAGAGGAGTAAGAAATCCAGAGTCTATCACAGTAACAAGCAAGCTTAAAGGAAGATTCTTAGAGTGTCAAAAAACAAGAGAAGAATTTTTGAATTTGATAAATTCTCATAAAAAAATATGAGAAGTAAGGAGTAAAAGATGAAAAATTTTTTAGTAAAGATTTTAATTCTGCTTGGAATTGTAAAATCAGGGATAGCTATTGAAGAAGGACAGCCAGCTTATAATTTCAAGCTTTATAACGAATCTAACAAGTTGGTCCAGCTTTCAGATTACAAAGGAAAATGGGTAATTTTATACTTCTATCCAAAAGCAGGCACTCCCGGATGTACCACACAAGGCAAAGAATATTCAAAGTTATACGATAAATTTGTTTCAGTAAATGCAGTTGTATTTGGCATAAGTACTGATGATATAGAATCAATAAAAAAATTTAAGGAAAAATACGGCTTTAAACACAGCTTACTATCAGACCCAAAAGGAGAAGTAGCTAAAGCTTATGATGTTAAAACATTCTTTGGACTGTGTTCAAGAGATACAATTCTTATAAATCCAGAGGGTAAAGTTGAAAAAATATATAGAGGCGTAGACCCAGCATCTGACCCACACAAAGTTTTAGATTATATAAGTAAAAAAAGTAATTAGGTGAAATAGTAAGAAGAGACGATTTTTTGGTTTTATACACTTTGAAAGATATGCGTCATCTCTATTGAAGCTGCTTGTAAAAACCAACATCATTGTTATCCTGAAGACGTGTAAAGAATCTCTATTTTCTCAATTTTTCAAAGAGGAGGTCTTATGGACTTACGTCTTCAGAGTGACACCGAAAGATAAACTTACGAGAATTTTGAAACAATCTTACATTCTGTCTTAATTCTCTTAAGTGCCGTTATTTGTTTATGAAATTTCCGTGAAAAAGCCTTGATGTATTTTTTAAATATCTTTATTATTTATAATTGAAATTACAATTTCGGGAGTTATTCAATGAATTTAAACAATAAAGGATTTACATTAATAGAGGGCTTGATTGCTGCAGCTTTAACGGTAATTATCGTTGTTGGAGTTATGACAACCATTACTCTGTTTGGTTTAAATAATCAAAGAACTTTTATCCAAAACTGTTTAGTTGATGCTAATAATTATGCAGTTGGACTATGTAAAGCTCATGTGTTGGATAATACGGTGGATATCTCTAATATAAATAGCTATCAATGTGGTGGTTTAAACATAGTTAACCAGATTAACCCTCCCGGATGCACTGTAGCTCCAAATACTTGCCAAGATATTACATTTACGTCCTCTTTTAGTATTTTTAGATTTTCACAAACTGTAAGAATATGTAATTAAGGAGTTAAGCTATGAATAGAAAAGGCTACATTTTACGCTTTAAATCCAGCTTACTAATTATTTTCACCTCACAATTTACATCTCACGTCTCACGTAAAAGAGGTTTTACAGTTGTTGAGTTTTTAATGAGTATATTGATATCCCTTTTAATACTTGGGGCTATATCTATTGCTTTTATAGTAGCTAATAGAGGATTTCAGCAAAATAAACCTGTTAGCCAAGCTATACAAGAAGCACAAAATTTAGTTGCTACTCTTGATTTTCTGTTTTCAAGATGGGGAGTAGGGATGCCTTCATCAGATACTATTTCAATCTATATAATGGATTACGATGGCGCTTTACGGACAGATAAAAACGGCAATCCTAAAAAGTGGCAACCGAGTTTACCTAATGGAATTACCTTTCCGCCCGCAAATCCTTTTTGGTATCAAGCGGTAGATACTAATAATGATGGCAGAAATGATACAATTTATTTCTTTGCTTCACTTGGTGGTACTGGATATGTAGTAAATTGCCTTAACAACGTACCGCCTTGCAATATATTATCTTGCAGATTAACGTCAAACAAAACCAATAAATGCTACTTTATATTTTCAGCAGATGGAACATCTATCAGATACTACGAATTAGGTAGTAAAGACCTTGCTAATGATAATATAGACTGCCTGAATTTACAGAATAATCAAACTTCTAATACAACTATAAACGTTGGTGGCTTAAGTCCGGGAGATAGATTTCAAAGAGTGCCACATTTGATAAGAATTTTTGAGATACCTATTGACAGCAGAACATCATGGCTTGCTTTTGACAGAACAGACCTTGCCTATAATTGTAATGATAATGAAAATGCTACCCATATTGGCAGAATAAGAAGAGGAAGTTTTCAAGTAGTACCAAGAGGACAAAATGCTGTAGAATTGCAGGCAGATTTTGTAGATGAAAACGGTAATGTGGCGTATAGATTTAGAAAAGTTTATGCTAAGTAAGGAGGCAAAGCTATGAATAACAAAGGATTTGCATTAGTAAGTGTTTTAGTTCTTGGATTTGTTATATCTTTGATAGGTGGTGCTACTTTTTTGGTGGCAAAAAATGGCTTTTTAATAACAGGTTCGCAGGTAAGGTATAACATAGCAGAAAAAGCGGCAGATTATGGGATTAGTTATTACATAGACGGATACACGGCTAATAAATCTCCCTTTGCAGATAGTCAATGTAATTGTCCTAATAACAGCTATTGTGTATGCACGCTAAAGCCAAATCCAAATTCAAACGATCCGGTTGCGACTGTTAGGATAATATCTTTAAACAATACATTCATTATACATTCTACAGGCACTTATCAAGGGGCTACGGTAGTTAAAATAGCCTCTGCCAATACTGTTTTGAAGACAATTCCGAATACGAATATAGGTAAAACGGTGGCTAACATGGGTGCTGTGATGATGACAAAAATAACAAATATAAGCGGACTTGGGACTTCTACATCTGCTTCGCTTGCTGCATGTGATAATAGTTGTCCTGCGGCTGCTATGATACTTGGAAGTCCGCTACCACAAGGTCAGCAAGTAACAACATCTCAATGTAAGAATAACAATAACGGCGTAGCTTCCAACTCCGATAGCCCTATTTTGATAAAAGACGGTAGCAATGGAACAGAGCAACTCACTCCTGATAAGATATACAGCACATACTTTAGTGGAGTAAATAGTAGAAATGATTTATTTAACAAATTTCAAAATATGTATGGCATAGCTTTTAACAGCAATAATGAGCCTGTTGGGTTTACTTCGTCTAATTCTATTACAATTACAGACCAACAAAGCAGTTTGCCTGCCAATGGTTCATCTTATGACCTATGCAATTTCGGGCAAAATGCAAATGTAGGGACAGCTGTAGCATCAGGAAATACAATCACAACAAGCAGCAGTTGGAATATATCTGGTTTAAACTGTCAAGCAAAACCAACATTTACGTGGGACGGTAGTAAATACGTAGGCACGTTAAATTGCTATGGAAATGGAAATAAAATTGTAAGCACAACTACTTTTTACTGCAATAAGATTGATTTTGGATGGAATGCTACGCTTAATATATCAAATTTTTCCGGTGGTGGCGGATTGGCTGCTGGGTCTATTAATATGGGAGATGTTAACGGAAGTCCTTTAACATTAGTAGGAAAAAATCAGATTAACATGACATCTAACGGAATAGATATTAACTCTCCTGTTTACATGTTTGCTAAAAACTATAATATAGATGCAAACAATCTGCATATAAAATCTTCTTCTATAATTGCATCTCTTGGCAATAGTTCAAACTTGAACATGACACTTAAAGGAAATAGCAACATAGGAACGCAGGATAATCCAGCTTTAATTATCTCAGATAATAATATTAACATTCAAGGTAATGGTTCAAACGAAATTAACGGCTTAATATTTTCTACAGGTAGCAATAACAACTTTAGTTTAAATATATCCGGAAATTATACTATAAACGGTTCCGTTGGTTCGGCATCAGGTAGCAATAATAACATTAACATGAGCGGAAACTCACAAATTAACTTTAATAGTAGTATAATTCAAAATCTTTCAAATAAATTTAGTGGTTTAGTTAATCCACCCCAATGTGGTGCAACTGTTACAGTTCCTGTTGTTAATCTTTCAATTAATACACAGAAAATAAACTTTAAAACAACAGTTCAAACGCTGTACTGAAGTGAAACGTGAGAGGTGAGACGTGAGACGTAAAATTTACTTAAATAACCAAATAAATACATCTATGTTCTGCTTCTCATATTTGGATATCTCTCGTAATAGAAAGGAGATTGATCATGGGAAATAGAAAGTTTTTTCATTTATCCAATTCTTTACGTGCTACATCAAGAGGTTTTACGCTTGTAGAAATGTTAATAGTCCTGCTAATAGCAACTCTCATTCTTGCCATTGCTATAAACAATTTTCCAAAGCAGAGGAGAATTTACACATATCAGCAGTATATATCTGAATTAGAGACAGCTGTTAGAATGGCAAAGTTAAAAGCAGTAGAAAGAAGCGTCAATGTCTCTGTTTGCCCTGATCTTAATAATAATTCAATTGTAGTTTATGATAATGGGTTAGATAGGTCTGCTCTTTGTAATTCTAATTCTAATAGTAATAATAGTGCTAGAAACATAATTTATACGATTAACATTGATAACTCTATTGCTACTGTAGGAAGTAACAGTGTTGGCTTTTCTTTTGACCCAAGAGGACTTGGGATTATTGGAGGAAACATTTGCATTCAATCAGCTGATGGAAGCATGTATTATAAAATTTCAGTTCAATCTTTAAGCGGTAGGATAAATATCGAAAAAGGAAGCGGAGGATGTAGATAACTATTGATTGAGTTTGTTTAAAAACTCTGAAACTGTTTGTAAAAATCAACATCATCATTCTGCAGCCGTGCGAAGAATCTCATGCTTTTCTTTTAACTCTACAAAAACTAAAAAGTCAAAAATGATATTTACATCTGTTTTTGATTGTTTACAAATAGCATGAAATTTTTGTGAAAAATTTTTATTTAATTTCATACATAAAAGTATATAATAAATCTGTCCTTTTTCAATAAGGAGGAGATGCTATGAAACAAAAAGGATTTACATTAATGGAGCTTTTAATTGTTATAGTCATCATAGCTATATTAGCAGGTCTTGCTATTCCAATGTATAACAAATATAAAACTCAGGCAATAAAAACAGCTTTAATGTCTGATATTAGAAACTGCATTTCTGAGATTGCTATATCAAGGCAAACAGGGCAAAATACAAGCTTAAACGATATTGTTAACAACTGTCCGAGATCTAAATTTACAAAGGAGATAATACTCCAAAGTGAAAATCCTATAAAATTACAAGCTGTTTCCAATGAATTGGATTTTAAATGTGAGTATGATGAGAATAATGGAAGGATTGCTTGCGATTCTGTTTTTTAATTAATATGAAAAAAATGTGAAAAAGTATTGACTGATATTTTAAACTATGTTATATTTATAACTGTAAATTATTTTAAAAGGAGGTATGTACCATGGAAAAACTTTTCAAGTCAGTGTCACAGGCTCTATCTCTCACAAGAAGATTAGAAGGTGAGAGAAAGGGTGAAAAAGGTTTTACACTCATCGAGCTTCTCGTTGTAGTAGCGATCATTGCAATCTTAGCAGCAATTGCTATTCCGCAGTTTGCTAAGTACAGAAAACAAGCTGCAGCCGCATCGTTACAAGCTGACGCAAGAAACTGTGTAACAGATGCTGTATCTCAAATCACAAGCGCACAAATGGCAGGTGGAAGTGTAGCTTCATCAGGTACTTACTCAAACACTTCTCCAAATACTCAAAGTTGTACTTGGAAATATAATGCAGTGTCCTCTTCCACAGATTGTACTTGTGATGGTAAAAACGTTTTACAAGGTGTTCAATGCTGGGCGGTATCATCAAACAACGGAACACAAGTTCAATGTTCTGGATTATAATCTAACCTAAATATTTAGGGGGCAAGCTTAAAAGGCTTGCTCTTTTTGTCTATTCAAAACATAATTAAGCAAAACAGGGGACTTGCAATGAAAAAGAAATTGGTTTTGGCGGGATTGATTGCTGTAGTAAGCGAGAAGTAAAGAGAGAGTTGAGGAACCTTAATAAACAAGCTAACCTCACTGCCCATTTTTTAATGCTCTGGATTATAATTTAATTTAAAAACAATCTTACTTAAAGTGTATCTTGGGCGAGAAATTGGCGGTTTTTATAAAATTTAAAAATGAGATCCTTCGGCCTAACGGCCTCAGGATGACAGGAAAAGGTTGGATGACAAGTGCATATCGCACGTTAATAGTTGCCTTATATGTCATTCTGAGCAAAGCGAAGAATCTTATGCTTTTAATTTCTTATCCAACGTATATTTATTTTTATAAAATGTATTAAAAATTGTAAGGTGGACTAATGATAATAAAAATAAAACCCATATATCCGGTTCTTTTTATTTTTTCTATCATATACGTAGCATCAACCTTTCCAGTATTTTCTACCGGAGATGGAGGAGGATTAGCTTTAGCATCCCACTTACTTGGAATAGCACATCCACCGGGCTATCCATTTTACGCACAGATTAATAAAATATTTTCCTTCATTCCGGTAGGTAATATTGGCTCAAGGATTGCTTTATCTTCCGTATTTTTTGCTGTATTATCGTTATACTTAGTTTATCTTATTACAAAAAAGATAATCTCAAAAACATCTTCAGAAATAGATAATATAGAAATTTTTTCTACCATTCCGGCTACTTTTCTCGGGATAGCTTACAGCTTTTATTATAATGCAGTTGTCATAAAATTTTATCCACTTACGTTGTTTTTAGTGCTTCTTTTAGTTTTAATTGGCTTAGAAGTTTCTTTTAATAGAAATTTAGACAAAAGGTTAGTTCTAACTGCATCGTTTTTGCTCGGCATCGGCTCATCTATACATCACACTTCATTGATGATGACAATACCATTATTTATCTTAGGAGTTTTTTACTTTAAAAACTTCATCAGATTAATCATCCCTTCAGCATTCTTGTTTTTCTTGGGGTTTCTTGTAAATGCTTATCTTTATATAAGAAGTCAAAAAGACTGCTTTGCTGTAATGGGTAAGGCTGAAAATCTGTACAACTTTTATTTTTTGATCGCAAGAAAGGCTTATGGTTCTGGTTCATCTATTGATTTAGCATCGCAGAGTGTAAGCAACTTTCAAGGATTTATAAATGCTTTTAAAAATCTAATCTATCTTCTTTCTATAAACTTTTCAGCCGTCTTTTTTCTGTTTTTAATATTAGGGTTTATCTATCTGTTCAAAAAAGACAGACAAGTATTTATATTTCTACTAATCACATTTTTAGTTTATACCCTTCTTGTAGGCAAATTAACATTTACAGAAGATATATTTAGTGGCAAGATTTCTGACGTTGCTCAAGCTTTAAACGTTGTAGGTAATCAGTACTTTTTACCGGCAATGGCTTTATTTTCTATCATTTCTGGAATAGGAATTTATAACAGCTTTTTATTTATTAAATCTCAAAAAATGGAATTTGTTTATAAAGTTGTTCCGGTTATTTTGATGATTTTTCCTTTTGTGTTTATAATCGGCAGATTTTCTCAGACAAATAACATAAACAACTGGGTTCCTTACTACTTTGGAAAGGATTTTTTAAGCATCTCTCCTGTTGCATCGATTGCAGCGGTAAGAGGAGACCCGGAAATTTTCGGTACGTTGTATTTAAAGCTTCTTGGAAAGTATCGGGATGATGTTTGTATCTTAACAAATCATACAGCAGGCGTAGCACAGTGGCTTAATGAAGGCTGTAAGCCAAAGCAGATTTATAAAAACTTACTCCCTGAATTTTTTGAAGGAAATTTAGGAAAAGTTATGGAGAAAAAACTTTATACATTTAACGTTATTCCGGATATTACACATCCACTTTACGATTTTGTAAAAGTAAAACCTTATTTATACACATTCTTTTGGCTTTTAAAAGAAGACAACACACCGGATGTATGGTTTGACAAAATAAACATAGATAAGTATAAATTTATCTCTCCGGAAGTATGCTTATTTCACAATACAGATGACGATTACACAATCAGAATTTGTAATTATATAGCCAATGGTTTAATAGTTGCTGCAAGTTCTGTAAAGCCGTTTTTATTAGTCAATCCTGTTGAAGTTAAATTCTACGGAGAAGGTGGTGGGTCTATAACCGCAAACGTTTACATAAACGAAGAAACATCAGAATATATAAAAGTTCAGAGTATAATTAGAAAAATCAATGACGAAAAAGAAATCTATTTGGTTCCGGATAAATTTAGAAATAAAAATGAAAGGTAAGATTATGAAAGGATATGGCAAGCTAACAATTTTACTCTTAGTAACAATATTCATAACTTTTTTAGCGAAAAATCTTTACTATCAAAATAGGTATTACAATACTGCAAAACAGCAAGACGGGATAGCAAAGGTTAAAGCATATGAAAAAGTAATTTTATCTTATGTACCACTTAGTCCGCTTGGTTCAAAAGCTGTAGAAGAATTATATCTATATTGCCATACATTTAAAAAAGATGATGAAAGATTATACTGCTTAGAAACTCTCAGAACAAGTATATACCAAATACAAAACCCAATCACAAGACCATATACAGAGTATTTAGAAAAGATTAATCCTGAAATTGCAAAATTAAGAGCTTTAGAATCTATAAATTGGGAGTTTAACAATTATACTATGGCAGACTATGAAAAATTATACAACGCACAAATGCAGGTATTAAATTATGATAATAAGCCTTCAGATTTTTGGAGTTTTATAGTTGTTTTATCTTTAATAGGCTGGATTTCTTCGGTACTGTTGTTTATCTGGAAAGCAAACGACAGAAAGCAGATTTTATTATACTCTCTGATGTTTGTAGCATTTTTTTCGCTTTGGATTGTAAGCTTATATAAAGCATGAAAGTTTTAATTCTAAACAGAAGATGCATAAAACATCCTGAAAAGGGCGGAGCTGAAAATTATACATACCATATCGCAAAAGGCTTAATAGAAGCCGGATACAGTGTTGAGTGGTTTTCTTCAAAGACAAAAGAATTAAAAAGTGAAGAAATAATTGATGGTATAAAGTTTATCCGTAAAGGAAACGAGCTAACAACTCATTTTTATGGGTTTATGTATATGCTAAACAAAAATCAAGACTGGCTAATCATAGATGAGTTTAACGGCGTAGGATATTTTACATTCTTTAAGAACAACTCAATATTGCTTATACATCAGCTGTATGAAGAGTTTTGGAATGCAGAGCTTGGATTTGTTGGTTACATTCCAAGATTTTTAGAAAAGATATTTTTAAGATTGTACAAAAACAAAAAAACTATCACAGTCTCACCATCAACCCAATTAGATTTAAAAAACCTTGGATTTAAAGATATACTTGTAGTTTATAATGGCTTAGAGTATCAACCGTTAGAAGAAGTGCCAAAGAAAAATGAAAATCTAACATTGCTGTATCTTGGAAGGCTAAAAAAAACAAAAAATCCAGAATCTGCGATTAAGATTTTTTTAAAAGTAAAAGAGTATATAAAAGATGTAAATCTTTATGTTGCCGGTACAGGTCCTTTGTTGGATTATTTAAAAGATAAGTATTCAAATATTGAAGGCATAAAATTTTTAGGCTATGTCTCGGAAGAAGAAAAGATAAACTTAATGAAACAGTCCCATTTTTTGATTGTACCAAGTATTCGGGAGGGGTGGGGGCAGGTTGTAATACAGGCTAACGCTTTTGGAACGCCGGCAGTTGGCTTTAGGGTTCATGGTCTTGTTGATAGTATAAAAGATAATGAAACAGGTTTTTTAGTAAATTCTGAAGATGAAGCTGTGAAAAAGATTATAGACATTTGGAATAACAAAGAAGGGTATAATAAGCTCTGCCAAAATGCTTTAAACTGGGCTAAAAACTTTTCTTGGGATAAAACAAAGAGCGAGTTTTTAAAAGCAATAGAGGAACACCTTGGGTGAAAAATTAGTGGTTTTTGTAGAATTTAAAAAGGAGATCCTTCGGACTTACGGCCTCAGGATGACAGTTAAAGGTTGGCTGATAAATATCAGAAAAAGAATAACCTTGAATGTCATTCTGAGCGAAGCAAAGAATCTCATATTTTTATTGAATTTTTTAGCCGACGCAATAAAGGAATTTGGAAAATGAAATCATTAGTGGTTTTACCAACTTATAATGAGGCTGAGAATATAGACAAAATCTTAGAAAGATTAACAAAGTATGATTTTTTAGATATTTTAGTAGTTGATGATAACTCAGTAGATGGGACGAGAGAAAAAGTTTATAATTGGATAAAAAATAATCCAAAGATACATATTTTAGAAAGACCGGGAAAGCTTGGACTTGGTACAGCTTACGTAGATGGTTTTAAATGGGGATTAAAAAAAGATTATGAAGCATTTTTTGAAATGGATGCAGATTTATCCCATAATCCTGATGATATTCCAAGGTTTATAGAAACTTTAAAGAATGGCTATGATGTTGTTATTGGTTCAAGATATATGAATAATACTATAAGCGTTGTTGGATGGGATTTTAAAAGACTTTTACTTTCTAAGTTTGCCAATTGGTATGCTACTACAATTCTTGGACTGAAACATCTTACAGATATAACAAGTGGATATAGAGTTTATAGTAGAAAATGTTTAGAGGCTGTAGATTTAGATAAGATTAAATCTAATGGATATGCTTTTCAAATTGAGATGGTTTACAGATGTTATAAAAAAGGTTGTAAGATTGGAGAAATCCCGATTATCTTTTATGAAAGAAATGGTGGGTCTTCTAAAATGAGTAAAAAAATAGCATTAGAGGCTGCTATCATGGTATGGAGGTTGAAATTTGGAAAAGCATAAAGGATATCAAAATATCTTAACCAAAGAAAAAGAAAGAGGATTAAAAAAAATCGCTAAAGATTTTGCTTATAAAAATGATTTTCTTTACAAATTATATATGAGGCTTACAGATATACCGGTAAAAAAATTATCTTCTGTTCCAAACATAAAAAATGCAGATAAAATTTTAGATGTAGGCTGTGGCACTGGTAATATTATTGATTATATAAGTAGATTTTTAAACCCTAAAGCAAAATTCTACTGCTTAGATTTAGATAAAAATCCTATACTTTCTGAGAAAATAGAATTTTCAAAATGCGATGTGGATGTTGAAGCTTTTCCTTTTAGTGATAATGAGTTTGATATCGTTATATCGTCTTTTGTTATAGAGCATTTAAAAAATCCACAAAATCTTTTTTCAGAGGCTTTTAGAACATTAAAAAGCGGTGGTTATTTTTATTGTGTCACTGAGTATTATACATCTGTTTTTTGCCCTGATGGTTATAATTTTTATTCTGACCCAACTCATGTTAGACCTTGGACCAAAAAAAGTTTATCTACTTTAGCGGAAATGAGTGGATTTGAGGTTTATAAAGTTGGAATTATTAGATGGTGGGAATATTTACCTTTATTGCCAACTTTTCCTATTCTTAATTTACTGACTCCAAGTAATTTTTCTTTTATTCCTTGTGAAATCTTAGGAAGAACAGTTTATATAATAGCTAAAAAACCATGAAAATACTTCACTTTATCTACGACCATATAAAAAATCCATGGGTAGGTGGTGGCGGAGCAGTTAGGGTTTATGAAATATATAAAAGACTTTCTGAAAAAGGACATAAAATAACAGTTGTCAGTGGCAATTTTCCAAAAGCAGAAGATTATAAAGTCAATGAAAACTTTGAGTATAGATTTATAGGTAATGATAAAAACTATATTTTAAGCACATTTTCATATGCTTTTAAAGCCTACAAATTTTTAAGAGAAAATTTTAAAAATTACGATGTTATAATTGAAGATTTTGCTCCATGGAATCCGATATTTGCTTATAAACTACAAGATAAAAAGCCTGTAATTTTACAGATACATCATAAAACAGGAATCAATATTTTGAAAAAATACAATATTTTTGGATTACCTTTTTTGTTTATAGAAAATTATTATCCAAAACGATTTAAAAACATTATTTCTGTATCAGCCCAAACTTTAGAAAAATTTAATGTCAGAGGAACGGTAATACCAAACGGTATAAAATTTACCTTGGATGAAAAAGATTCAAATATTGGAAACTATATTTTATACGTTGGAAGAATAGATTTTTTTAATAAGGGTTTAGACTTGCTAATCAATGCAGACATTAAATATCCTGTAGTAATTGCAGGAAAAGGAAAAGATGAAGATAAATTAAAAAATCTTAAATCCAATTATAAGTACATTGGCTTTGCAGATGAGAAAACAAAGTTAGATTTAATAAAAAATGCCAAATTTTTAGTAATGCCTTCTCGGTTTGAAGGACAGGGAATTGTTGCGTTAGAATCTGCATCTATGGGAAAGCCTGTGATAGTCTCAGACATTCCTGAACTTAGATATGCTATAGAAAATGGATTTGGAATAAGCTTTAAAAATGAAGATATAGAAGACTTTAAAGAAAAAATAGACTATCTTTGGAATAATAAAGATTTAATTTTAAAAATGGGGAAAAAAGGTATAGAATATGCTAAAAAGTTTACATGGGACAAAATAGCTTCTGAGTTTGAAGATTATTTACTTAAAGTTTTGAGCAGTCATGCTTAAACATTTTAGCTATTTATCTTTGATGTTTTTCTACGTAAACATTCTTGGCTACATATTCCATTTTATTGTAAGCAGAAAGCTTGGTCCGGAGCTATACGGCGAATTTATGGTTTTATACTCCCTCATGCTTACCGTCAGCTTTCTATCTAATATCTATCCAACTTTAACCATAAAAGCAGTTTTAGAAAATAAAGAACAAAAGTATGATACTTTAAGATTCATCAGAATGATAGCCGGCTTAACAGGGTTAATATTCTTCATTGGATTAATGATATCTCTGCCATTTGTACAAGTTTTTTTTAAAATAACTCATAAGCTTGCAATTATAATAGTTGGGTTGGTTTGGTTGGTTGTTTTTCTTTTAAGTGTAGAAAAAGGCTTTTTGCAAGCTCAAGAAAAGTTTAAAGAATATTCATTTTTAAATTCATTTGGATTAACAATTCGTTTAATAATAGCCGTCTTTTTAATAGAAATAGGATTAAATATTTACGGTGCTGTTGGTTCGTCATTGTTTGCTGAATTGTTAGTATTAACAATTGTGTTGTTTATCAATAAAAATTTGTTCGGAAAGATAAAAAAAATTCCAATAAAAGATATTTTTAAAACATCTTTCTTGTCCGTTCCAGTTGGACTTTTTGTTTATGCGGATGACCTTTTTATCAAAAGAGTTTTTGACCCGACAACTGCCGGCTTATATGCATCTGCATCCATACTTGGAAAAGCTTTAATCTGGTTTTGTATGACTTTATTTTCAGTAATCTTTGTTAAGCTAACGGAAGACAAAACTAATTATAGGAAGTACCTACTTTACTCACTTGTATTATTCTTGGTTATAAATCTAATAGCTTTCATTGGAACTGTGATTTTAGGAAAACCTATTTTCCTTATGCTTTTTGGAAGTAAATTTTTAGATGCTTACCAATATTTGCCCTTTTATATTTTAGCTATCATTCCTTTGATATTTAACTTAGTTATCTTTACATCAAACATAACTTTGGAAAGATTTAAAGCTTTAGTAATTGTAAATTTGGTTTTATACTACGTTGGATTTATCCTGATACGCTTTCACGATGTTTATCAATACATTCTATACATATTTTTGTTCCACTTTATCTCTTTCATGATTAATCTTTATTTCTTTTTAAAGAAATACCAAGATACTCAAAAGATATAAATGTTGCAATTTAAATCTTTTCCCAAACTTTTATTGCTTCTTTGCATTCCTCAATGGTTGGAACTAATGCAATTCTAAAATATTGACTTTCACAGGTTCCTTCGTTTATCTCTGTATTGCTACAGAAATTTTCTCCGATAGAAACTATAATACCATTTTCTAACAAAATCTTTGCATAATCTTTTGAAGAGATTCCGTTTGGAGCTTTAATCCAAATATAAAAAGTTGCTTTTGGATACAGATATTCAAAACCTTTTTTATTTAAAAATTCTAAAAATAAATCTCTCTTCTCTCTAAAAATTTTGTTTCTTTCAATTACATGGCTTTCGTCTTCCCATGCTGTTTTAGCTGCCATTTGAATGAAATCCGGACTTGCAACGCCAAAATTTGCCCTTTCTTTTTTATAAAAGCTTATAATCTTTTCATCTCCGGCAACAAAGCCAGACCTATAACCAGTCATACCACTTCTTTTTGATAAGGAATGGAAAACTACAACGTTATTCATACCAAACTGTAAAGCTGAATGTGGTTTTTCTTCAAAGTATATTTCTGTATAACATTCATCAGAGCATAAAATAATATCGTATTCTTGACAGATTTTTATAGTTTCTTCAAAATAGCTTGCAGGTGCTACTGCTCCGGTTGGGTTGTGTGGATAGTTTATCCATACTATCTTTGTCTCTTTTAGTATTTCTTTATCAATTTTATCAAGTCTGAGTAAAAAGCCGTCTTCTTCTTTTAGTTTTACAGGCGTTGGAATTCCTCCAGCATACAACGTTCCTCTTTCGTATACTGGATATGCCGGCGTTCCAAATATGACTCTTTTTTTATCTTCCTCTTGGTCTATAAAAACCAACGGAAAATGAAAAATTGCTTCCTTAGAGCCTGCCGATGGTATTATTTGTGTATCTGGATTTAGTTTTACAGAAAATCTGTTTTCAAACCATTTTGAAATTGTATCTCTTAATTCCTTTCTTCCGGCAACTGATGGATACTGGCTAACTTCCGGAATTGCATTTTTAATTGCATTTCTTATTATTTCTGGCGTTGGTTCTTTTGGGTCGCCTGTTCCAAAATCATAAATCTTTATTCCTCTTTCTTTTAGCGATGCTTTAATTTTATTTAATTCTTCCATAGGATAATTTTTAAGATTTTTTATCGCTTTATTCATTCAAAACTCCTTATACTTTTTTTATATTTAAAATCCACTATATACATCGGCGGGCAAAAAATTCAATAAAAACATGAGATTCTTCGCCGGGTGCAGAACGGCAATAAATTCACCCTTTCTCTGACGCTTATTATCTAAATATTAATTCCCAATTTCTCAACGAAAATATTGCTTTAAGTATTATTTTAACATACCAATTAATGATATAGACTGTTTCAAAATTTTTGTAAGTTTGCCTTTCCGTGTCATCCTGAGGCTATAAGCCGAAGAGTCTTCTCTTTTGATTTTTTGATTTAAAAGAAAATTAAGAGATTCTTCGCGCGACCACAGAATGACAATGTGGATTTTTTGGGGTAGCCTCAAATAATGCTATAATTATTTAACCTTTTTGAGATAGGGGGGAGAATATGAAAGCAGTAGTCATGGCAGGTGGATTTGGTACAAGAATACAACCATTAACAAACAGCATTCCAAAACCGATGCTTCCAATCCTTAACAAGCCAATGATGGAACATATTATTAAAAAACTTAAATCTGTTGGCATAAATGAAATTGTTGTCTTACTATACTTTAAGCCAGAAGTTATCCAGAACTACTTTAAAGATGGCTCTGATTTAGGAATCAAAATAAACTATGTGCTGCCGGACGATGATTATGGAACAGCCGGAGCTGTAAAAAAAGCCCAAAAGTATCTTGATGAAAGGTTTATCGTAGTAAGCGGGGATTTAGTTACAGATTTTGATTTTAAAGAAATCATCGGATTTCATGATGCTGTTAACTCTAAATTAACAATCACTCTAACATCTGTTGAAGACCCGCTGCAGTTTGGAGTAGTAATTACAGATAAAGATGGAAAAATTCTTAGATTTTTAGAAAAGCCAGGATGGGGAGAAGTTTTTAGCGACACAATAAACACAGGAATTTATGTAATTGAACCAGAGATATTAGATTATATTCCGGATAATATTCCGTTTGATTTTAGTAAAGACCTATTTCCTAAGCTTATGAAAGAAGGAATCACACTTTACGGATATAATGCGAAAGGCTATTGGAGAGATGTTGGAAATCCGGAGAGTTATAGAGAAGTAAATAAAGATATTTTAAAAGAGAAAGTAAAGATAGATTTTGAAGGTGAAAAACTCGTTTATCCATCCGGTGTTTTATACACAAAAACAAAAGATTTACCAGCAAGTTTAGAAGTCGTTGGTAGAGTTGTATTAGATGAAAATGTAAAATTAGAAGAAAATATCACACTTGAAAATGTAGTCATTGGTAAAAACTGTCATATAGGAAAAAATACATACATTAAAGACAGTGTTTTATGGTGGGATATTAAAATTGGCAGCAACTGCAGATTTTTAAACTCTGTCATCTGTAATAATAACATTATAGAAAACAATGTAAGAGCCGAGCATGGAGTCATCATAGCAGAAGGTTGTGAGATAAAAGATAATGTAGCATTTGAGAAAGATGTTATCATTTGGCCAAACAAACTCATTGAAGAAGGCTCTATTATTAGCAGCAATCTTATTTGGGGTGATAAATGGAAATCTTCATTGTTTGAAGGTGGTAAAGTCTCCGGAAGAACCAATATTGAACTTTCTAACGAAATGGCAGCCAAGCTTGCTGCAAGCTTTGGGTCTATATTGCCACTTGGAAAGACAATTTTAATGTCAAGAGATTATCATAGGGCTTCAAGAATGCTAAAAAGGTCTTTCCTTGGTGGACTGCTTGGGTCAGGTTTAAACGTTATAGACTTAAAACTTATGCCACTTCCCGTTATGAGATTTTTACTATCAAACACTGATGCAATTGGTGGAGTACATTTCAGACAATCTCCAGAAAATCCAACAATCACAGAGATTTTATTCTACGACAACGACGGGCTTTTGATAGACACAAACACAGAAAAATCCATAGAAAGAATATTCTTTAGAGAAAGTTTTAGAAGAGTAAATTATAATGAAATAGGAGAAATCAAAGATGAACCACTGCCACTGAAATCTTACAAAGAAAAATTTTTATCATTGATAGACCAAGAGAGTATTAAAAGTCATAAATTTAAAATCATCGCAGACCTGTTAAATGGTTCTACTTCTATCATATATCCGGATATAGTAAATACAATCGGGATAGAAAACATTATTCTAAATGCTTATTTTGATGAGAAAAAATTGTCTCAGATCTCAACTCTTCATAAAAAATCCGCAGAAGAGATCTCAAAAATGGTCAATGTATTATCTGCTGATATTGGATTTGTGATGTATCCAAACGGTCAAAGAGTGGTAATCATATCAGATAATGGTGAAATTTTAGACAATGAAACAGCTATTTTGATAATACTTTATTTGATAGATAAAACAGTCAATAGACAAGTTAAAGTTTACTTACCTGTCTATGTTCCTGAAGTTATGGATGAGATGTTTGAAAATATAATCATAGAAAGGGGTAAAACTATCGGTCTAAAATCTAACTTTTTAAAAGATTATTACTTCTTTGGAAATCTTGAAGGAAATTATACATTTACAGAGATGTCTTACAGCTTTGATGGTATGTTTGCTTCTATTAAAATTCTTGAGATGTTAAGTAAAACAAAACAAAAAATATCAGATATACAAAAAATTATTCCAAACCATTACTTTGAGCATAAAGTTGTATCTTGTCCTATCAATCTAAAAGGAAAGATGATGAGAAAGTTCACCGAAGAAGCAATAGGAAAAGATGCATCTTTTGTTGATGGTGTTAAAATTTTTATAGATAAGAAAACTTGGATATTAATGCTTCCAGACCAGTACGCAGATAGTTTACATCTATATGTCAATTCTGACAAAGAAGAGAAAGCAAAAGCTGTTTTAAATGAGTATATTGACAAGATAAACAAATGGATGGAATAGAAAATGGAAAATATCCAGCCACATGATTGGTTTTTTAAGCAAATATTTTCTAATCCCAAAAGTGTAAAAACTGTTTTAGATATATTTGCTCCAGATTTAGCAGAAGAAGTACAGCAGCTTAACATAGTAAACACAGAAAAATTTTCTAAAAAGTCTAAAAAGTTTGTGCTTGATTTGTTATACACATGTAAAGTTAAAGACCAAGAAGCATTTATTAGACTGATTTTTGAGCATAAATCTTACATAGATTACGATTTACCATCTCAACTACTACACTATAACGCCGTAATTTGGCAAGAAACAGCAAAAGAAAAACAATACTACCCACCAATCATTAATATAGTTTTCTATCACGGGGAAAGAAAATGGAACATACCTACAACTCTGCCTGTTTTAAATAGTAAAAATTTAGAAAAATACAGCTTAAAGTTAAACTACCTGCTTATAGATCTAAATCAAATATCAGATGAAGATTTGAAAAACAGACTATATCAAGATGTATGCACAATTTCAGCATTACTTGTTATGAAACATATCTTTGAGGACATCCAAAACTTTAAGCCGATTTTTAAGTTAATGATTGAATATAAATCAGATTGCCTTTATTTAGCTTTTGACTACATTGTATTAGTAAAGAAGGATATTGAAAAAGTAGAAGAAGTTTTAAAAGAAGTAGTTGGAGGTGATGAAAAAATGATGACTTTAACAGAAAAATGGAAAATGGAAGGTTGGATAAAAGGAAAAATGGAAGGAAAATTGGAAGGCAAATTAGAAGCTAAAATGGAAGATTTGATAAAATTAACTCGGCTAAAATTTGGGACTGTTCCAGAGAGCTTAGAAAAGATTATAAAACAGTGTAAAGAGATAGAAGAGTTAGACAAGATTTTTACAAAAGTAGCTTTAGCTAAAAGTGTTGAGGAGTTAGAAAATATTAAATGAAAAAGCTATACCTCTGTTTTTTATGGCATATGCACCAACCTTGGTATATAGACCCATTTACCCAAGAATTTGAAATGCCATGGGTGTTTTTACATGCGATAAAAGATTACTACGAAATGCCATGGCTTGTCTCAAGATACAAAAAAATAAAAGCAACGTTTAACTTAGTTCCTTCTTTAATAAAACAACTTCAAATATATTCAGAAAATCCTTCAAGCTGTAAATTCTTAAACTTATCGAAGAAAGACGTAGATAAAATTTCTGTTGCTGAAAAAGACTATCTTCTAAAGATACTTTTTAGTGCAAATCTTACCACCATGATAAAGCCAATTCCAAGATACTTTCAGATTTATCAAAAGTATATGACTACTCAAAATTTAACTAATCAAGACTTTTTAGATTTACAAGTTCTCTTTTTGCTATCTTGGACGGGTAATTATCTTAGAGAAAACAATCGTTATATAAAAACCCTTTTAGAAAAAGGAAAAGATTTTACTCAAGAAGAAAAAGAAAAGCTCATAAATGTTTTATTAGACTTTCTAAAAGAAATCATCCCGTTTTACAAAAAACTTGAAAGCGACAGAAAGATTGAGATTACCACAACGCCGTATTACCATCCCATCTTACCTTTACTTTTAAACATAGAATCAGCCAAAGAATCTAAACCTGATATCTCTCTACCAAAGATTACAGCAAACTTTAAAGAAGATGCAGTTTATCATCTTAATTCAGCTTTAGATGAGTATCAAAGTATTTTTGATAAAAAACCAAATGGACTTTGGCCGGCTGAAGGTTCTTTATCAAATCAAACATTAGATTTATTTATAGAGCATAAAATAAAATGGACAGCAACAGATGAAGATGTGCTTTATAACTCAATAGGAAAAAGAGATAAGTATAAGATTTACAAGTACAAAGATGTTTACCTGTTTTTTAGAGATAGATATTTAAGCGATAGCATAGGATTTAGATATCAGAACATGAACGAAAAGGATGCAGTGGATGATTTTATATCCCATCTAAAATCAATCTATAATTCTTCTCAGCACTGTCAAGTTGTAAGTGTGATTCTCGATGGAGAGAATGCTTGGGAGTTTTATAAAAACAATGGTAAAGATTTTTTCGATAGATTATACTTTGAAATCTCTCACCAAAAATGGATAGAATGTATTACATTTTCAGAAGTTTTAGAGAAAAATGTAGAAACCGAAAATTTAGAATCAATAAAAGCCGGTAGTTGGATATATGGAAATTTTACAACATGGATAGGACATCCGGAGAAAAACACGGCGTGGGAGTACCTATCAGAAACAAGAAACTTTTTAGAATCAGAAAAAGAAAATGATCTATATAAAAAAGCAATAGAATATATCTACATAGCAGAAGGAAGTGATTGGTTTTGGTGGTATGGAGATGACCATTTTACCATCTACGCAGATAAATTTGACCTTTTATTTAGGTCTAATCTAATGAAAGTTTATGATGTTCTTGGCAAAAAGCCACCGGCTAAGCTAAGTAAACCGATAAAGCAAACATTTAAACAACCTGTCATAAAAAAGCCAAAAAACTATATTAAACCGACAATTGATGGAAAGATTACAAACTACTTTGAATGGTTGTTTTCAGGAGAGATAGACTTAACTTTTGATTTATCATCCATGAACACAGAGATTTTATTAAATAAACTTTACTATGGCTATGATAAAGAAAATTTTTATCTTAGATTTGATGGCAGTGTTAATCAGATAAAAAACGATATACTAAGACTAAATTTCATCACAGATAAAGAAATTTCATTTTCCGTTCCAATTTCAAATGAAAAATACACAGATGAAAACGGCGTTGAAGCTGTAAGCGAAAAAATAATTGAAATTAAAATACCTTTAAATCTTCTAAACGAGAAAAAGTTTGAGTTTTATATAGAAATCTTAAAAGATTCTCAGCTTTTACAGAAGTTGCCTGTTTGCAGTATAATTATGTTAGATATATCAGAAAATTTTGATTATGATTGGATGGTGTAAGATGGTTAAATTACTATTTGGAATACATTGTCATCAGCCGGTTGAAAACTTTTATGAAGTACTTGATGAAGCTATAGAAAAGGCTTATAAACCTTTTTTAAAAACAGCTAAAAAATATCCAAAATTTAAGTTTGCAGTTCATTACTCAGGATGGCTTTTAGAGTACATAAAAAATTATAGTAAAGAAACATTTAAACTTCTTCAAGATTTAGCATTTAACGGTCAGATAGAATTTTTCAGTGGTGGATACTACGAGCCAATCCTTGCAGCCATCCCGTCAGATGATAGAAAATATCAAATTGAGAAGTTAAATAAATTTATCAAAGAAAACTTTGACCAGACACCAAAAGGATTATGGCTTACAGAAAGGGTTTGGGACAGTAGCATCGTACCGGATATTGTAAATCTTGGAATTGACTATGTGATTGTAGATGATTATCATTTCTTGTCAGCAGGATTTAGAAAAGAAAATCTTTATGGATATTACATTACAGAGTCAAACGGCTACAAAGTAAAACTTTTTCCAATAGATAAAAATCTTAGATATTTAATCCCGTTTAAAACAGTCGATAAAATAAAAGAATATCTGTATACTTTGCCAAACATTGAAAATCCAGCTGGAATAATTTTTGATGATGGAGAAAAGTTTGGAATTTGGCCAAAAACTTACCAGTGGGTTTATCAGCAAGGTTGGTTAGAAAATTTTTTAAGTGAAATTTCAAACTCAAAGAACATCGAATTTACCCACTATCAAGAATATTCAGAAAATCAAAAACCACTTGGAATAGCTTACCTTCCTATCACTTCATACCATGAAATGGGAGAATGGAGCTTATTTGCAGAAGATTTTGAAAAGTTTGAAAAATTAAAAGAATTTTTAGAAAAAAACGACATGAGTCGAGAGTTTGAAAAGTTTGTAAAAGGCAACATATGGCACAACTTTTTAGTAAAATATCCAGAATCAAACAGGATACATAAAAGATTTTTAGACTTGTCAATCTCTTACAGAGATTATAAGAAAAACCAAGCTTTTTTAGACAATCTTTTAAAATCTCAATGTAATGATGTTTTATGGCACGGAATTTTTGGTGGTCTTTATCTTCCAAACTTAAGAAATAATGCTTACAGATTTATCATAAAAGCAGAAAAAGAGATTGAAAAAATAACAAAAAAACATAAAAAAGTTGAAATTAAAGATATAAATTACGATGGATACGAAGAGGTAAAAGTTCATACAGATAATTTAATATTGATTTTTGATAGCAAAGAAGCAGGTCAGCTAACAGAGCTTTCAATTAAAGATAAAGAGTTTAATTTTCAAAACACTTTAACAAGAAGAAAAGAAGGATATCACTATAAGCTACTTCAAACAAATCAATCAAGCAATCATAACGATGAAGGAATCTCAACAATTCACGAGATGCAAACGACGATAGACCCAGAAAAAGCAAAAGATTTGCTGATTTACGATTGGTATAACAAAAACTCATTTATAGACCATATTACAGATGAGAGCTTTAGTTTAGACAGTTTTTATAGATGTAGTTTTAGAGAGTTTTCGGACTTTGCAAACCAGCCATTTAATATTGAATACGTAAACGAAGAAATCATTTTTAAACGAGAAGGTGGTATTTACTTAGACAAAAAGTATGATTCAACTCTTGTTAAAAAATACTTTATTAAAGGAAGTACAATAGAGTATATTGTAAACCTTACAACAAGATACGAAAATCCTTTAAAATACTTGTTGGAATTTAACTTCCATTTTGCAAATTTAGAAGAGAGGTTCAGACAGCCAATCTATCATGGAAAAAGCAATAAATTTTCTATATTTGATGAGTTTACAAATAAAACGATCATTATAGAATCTGTAAAAGATTGCGATATATTTAGCTATCCAATCAACACAATCAGCCAATCGGAAAAAGGTGTTGATATTACAAACCAAGGCTTAACCATTGGATTTTTAACAGATTTTCAAAAAGAGCTTTACATAAAGTTTAAGTTATCTGTATTGTAAAATGAGAAAAGCTATTGTTATACCGGCAAGGAAAGGTTCTACAAGATTAAAAGATAAGCTACTTTTGCCAGTAAATGGAAAGCCTGTAATTGCTTGGACTGTTGAAAACTGTCTTAAAACGGAGATACCTGTAATAGTTGCCTGCGATAGTCAAGAATTTATAGAAATTTTGAAAGATTATCCAATTGAAATTATTCTTACACCATCGGATTTAAAAAGTGGTTCAGACAGGATAGCTTACGCAGTAAAAGATAAAGATTTAGACTATATAGTCAACGTTCAAGGCGACGAGCCACTCATTGACCCTGGAGATATAGTCAAGCTTTTTGACCTGTTAAAAGATTCTCCTGTTGCAACTTTGTATTATCCAATAGAAAAAGAAGATGATTATTTAAATCCAAACATAGTTAAAGTTATTTCTGATAAAGACGATTTTGCCATCTACTTTTCAAGAAGTCCAATTCCATTTTATAGGGATTTAGATTTTAATCAGATGTTAAAAACTCTTACTCCAAAAAAACACTTAGGCATTTATGGCTATCATAAAAAAGCATTGATAGATTTTTCATACAATCTTAAACCTGCACCAATAGAAGAAGTAGAAAAGTTAGAACAGCTAAGATTTTTATACAATGGCTACAAAATAAAACTTGCCAAAGCTTCTAAGGATACCGTCGGCATCGATACAAAAGAAGATTATGAACGATTTTGTAGTTTGGTAGAGAAAGAGATTGGAAATTAAATATTTTGTTATTAATTTCAAGTGAGAAATAAGTGATTTTTATAAACTTTGAAAATAAAGCCTCCAATAAAGCCATCATGAAGACAAAGTCATCTAACGCTGTCACCCGCTGCCGGCAACAAAAGAATCTCCAGGTTTTTTAAATTTCTCACCCGACGTATATGTTATAATAACAATATTATCATGTTAAAACTAAGCAGAATTCTTAGCTTATTAATAAGCATAATACTATTAATTGCAAATAGTTTAACTATAACACACCATCATAAGGATGGAAAACATCATACTGACTGTCAGGTTTGTATACTGCAACTAAACCAACAATCAGAAGACCCAAATTCTCTTGAATTTTTTTATGAGATACAAACTTTTAATCAAGATTTTCCAATAATATTCAAAACGTCAATCTTAAAATCTCAAAAAACATCTAATAAAAATCCAAGAGCACCTCCTGTATTAGCTTGATATCTAAACTTTTTACGATTTAACTTTTTAAAATTAAAAACAGGAGGTGCACTATGAAAAAATACTTACTTGCAACGTTGGCGTTATTTACATTTTCATACGCAGAAGACATAGAGGAGTTAAAAAAAGAGCTCGAAAAACAAAGGGAGATTATAAATAAACTTCAAGAAAGATTGAACCAGTTAGAGCAACAACAGGAAGTTTTAAATCAGACAAAGGAAAAATTACAAAACTTACAAACAGAAAGCACCATTGATAAAATACTATCTAATCCATTCTCGCAGGCTAAGTTTGTACCTGATATATCTTTGATTACAGACTTTTCTTATGTAAGCAGAAGTCTTACAGATGATACCTACAAATCTATTCAAATTCCAGGATTTAATCATGGATTTTTCCATAGTCACGGAGATCATAGTCATGGTCACGCGCCATATAATGCTGAAAGAGGTTTTAACTTCAATTATTCTGAAATGTATATATCTTCAGCAGTTGACCCATACTTTGATTTGGTTGGTGTTTTTCATCTTGGTAAAGATAGCTTTGAAATTGAAGAAGGATATTTTCAAACAAGAGATTTGCCCTATAACTTAAAGCTAAAAGGTGGTAAATTTTATAGCGAGTTTGGAAGGCTAAATAAGCAACACCATCACGTTTGGAACTTTGCAGACGCACCTTTGATATACAGAGCTGTTTTTGGAGAAGAAAATCTAAACGAAACAGGCATTCAATTATCGTGGCTTGCACCAACTCCATTTTATCTTTTAACCGGCTTTGAAGTCTTCCAAGGAGATAATGAAAACAACTTTAACAGAAATGGATTTATTGTCAACACTAAAAAAGATGGGAGCGGAGATAATATAAAAATCAGCGACACCAAAAAGCCAAATCTATTTACATTTTTCATCAAACCATCTTTTGACATAGGCAATACTTCAATCTTGACAGGTGTATCATGTGCACAAGGAAAAACAAGAATTAACCATTTAGAAGATGACAACCCTCATGCACTATCTGGCGATACGAAAATTTATGGATTTGAGCTGACAACAAGACACACGTTAGACTCTTACAGATATTTACTTTTACAGTCTGAATATATCTATAGAAAGTTTGATGGAACAAGGTTTGGTTATGACAACAGTGGAAACCTTCAAACTCCAAAACTTGAAAAAAAACAGGTAGGATTTTATGTCGAAGGTATCTATAAATTTGCCCAAAGATGGAGAGCCGGTTTGAGATATGATTTAATCAATAAAAATGATGTATTTGTAAACGGTAGAAACAGGAGCCTGCCGGACAATATGTATAAATACTCTGCTATGATAGACTTTTTGCCAAGCGAGTTTTCAAGAATCAGACTTCAGTATAACTACGACAAAAGCTTGTTTACAGAAAATTTGGAAAGAAAACCCATTCATGAGGTTATTCTGCAGTTTAACTTAGCAATTGGTGCCCATGGAGCACACGGATTTTAAAAAGGAGGTGCACAACAGTTGCTATTTTCTGTAAAAAAGTGTAAAAAAGCGTATATTGATAATATATAAAACAAAAAGTGTAAAATTGTAAATAGTAAGAAAAGAGAGTAATTAAAGATGACAACACTCCAATGCCTACTTGAATTCCAAAATACGCAAGATAGAGAAACTATATTAGATTTAATGCGTAGATTCTCATCTGCTATGAGATATGCATACCAGAGATTATTGGAAGGCGAAAAAAGAAAAGATCTAAAAAAGACACTATCAAAACTATTTGACATAAACACAAGGTACTCAGATGATGCAATACTCTTAGCACAATCCACCATTTCATCATGTAAAGAAAGAGGTCAAAATCCAAAAAAGCTTATATTTGGCTCAAGGAAAGTGTTTGAACAATTAAAGAAAAACCACCTAACAGGAAAAAGAAGAAAACAGTTAAAAGCAAAATGGAAAGAAAGCAGACAAGGAAATTTATATTCAAGAGGAGATAAATCTAGACAAGGAAATCTAAATCTAAGATTTGAGTGGATAGATAATGAGCTTTATTTGAGAATAAACATAGGAGACAGACAATATATCTACGCAAAAGTAATTAGAGATGTCAGAAGAGAAAAAGACAAATGGATAGATTTTATGTTCATGCTTGAAAATGCATATAAATACAAAGAATGGTTCCCATATTCAGTCAGACTAAAAGTAAAAAACGGTAATCTATATGCTTTTATATCCATAGAAGAAAAACTACCATCTATAAAAATCAAGAAAGACAATGGAATAATAGGCATAGACGTAAACGCATACCCATTTCATTTAGCATTAGCTTTTGCAACTAAAAACGGAAATTTAGAGAAATACGAAAGAATTGATTTAAACGAATTATTAGAAGCAAACTCAGAAAAAAGACAATACTTAGAATGGCAAATAGCATATAAGATAATAGAGATAGCAAAAGAAGAGAATAAAGCTATTGCTATTGAGAATTTAGAAAAACTACCAAAGGGTAAAAAAGGAGACGGATTTACAAAATTAAGAATTAGACTACAAAAGTGGAGCTATAAAAGACTGTTAAACAAAATAGAAATATTAGCAAAAAGAAACGGGATAGAAATAATAAAAGTCAATCCTGCATACACATCAGTAATTGGAAAATTAAAATACTCTCCGCAATACAACATAGACAAAGATATAGCAGGAGCTTACGTAATAGCAAGAAGAGGATTTGGATTTAAAGAGAAATTGCCTAAGAATTATAAAGAACTTTTAAATGATACCGACTTTCTATCATACACTATAGCAAAAATTGAAGATAATATCGCAAAATTAAAACAAAAGTTAAAAGAAGAAAACAATGAATACAAGAGAAATAAACTAAAAAGTAAATTAGCAAAATTAAGAAAAAACCTAAAAACACTACAAAACCACGTCTCACGTTTCACATCTCACGTTTCACGTTTAGAAAGTGGAAAGAGCAAGACAGCTACCCAACAACCTTTAAACCAACGGAAGGAACAGGTGAGGGGTCTGCCTACAAGCGGACATAAAAGCTGGCAAGTTCTTTCCATAGCCTTAGCCTTCTGCTGTCTTGAAAGATCATACAGAGATCTTTCTCCCTTAAAACAAATAATCGTTTTAGGGGATTGGATAGCAGTGGTTAACAGGTTAGTTCCTGTGCTTGGTACAGGGACTATGACACTTCCAAAATACCGCCTGTCAGGGTCGGAAGTGTCTGAAGTGGCGGACTATAAATACCCTGACCCAAGCTGTGCAAACTGATACACTTTTTTACACTTTTATACAGTTTTGTACAGTTTGGTTGACCAGGCTTAAAAATGAGAGTTTTATCGTTTTTATTAATTTTATTAACATTTGGATTTGTAAAAGCAGAAATTAAAGTAGTAGCAACATATCCATACATAGCAAGTATTACAAAAGAGATTGTAAAAGAGAAAGCACAGGTAGATTATTTAGCTTCCGGAAACTTAGACCCTCACTTTATCGTTCCAAAGCCATCTTTGACTGTAAAGCTTAGAAACGCAGATTTATTAATCATCAATGGAGCTGGTCTTGAAATTGGCTGGCTTCCACCACTTTTAAACCAAGCAAGTAACAGAAAAATTAATCCCGGGTCAAATGGATTTTTAGACTTATCTCAGTACATCAATCTGATAGAAAAACCGGAGAATGTATCAAGAGCAATGGGAGATGTACATCCGGAGGGAAACCCTCACTTTCACTTAGACCCATATAATGTGCCAATTATCTCACAAGTAATTACAGAAAAACTATGTAAGCTTGATGGTTCAAACTGTGATTATTACAAAAATAATTTGTCTGACTTTAAGAAAAGATGGAATGAAAAATTAGCCGTTTGGAATTCAAAAATGGCAAGCTTGAAAGGAGTAAAAGTTTATCAGTATCATAAGCTGTTTGATTATTTCTTAAAAAGATATGGCATTATCTCTGTAGACACGATAGAGCCATTACCCGGAATACCACCAACAGCAAAGCATTTAGAGGAGCTAATCTTAAAATCAAAATCTGAAAATGTGAAGATGATATTACAAGATGTTTACCATCCTATCAAACCTGCAAAATACATATCAGAAAAGATGGGTTTAAAAATTGTAGTCCTTCCTCATGACGCTGGAGCAGTAGAAGAGGCAAAGGATATGTTCTCTTTATTTGATACAATCGTTGAAAGGATGAATAAATGAGTGATATTTTAATACCTGCATTGACTTTATCTATAGTTTTATTGGTTATCCATTCTTACTTTGGAATAGAAATAATAAAAAGAGGGATAATCTTTACTGATTTATCTATTGGACAAATGGCTGCCGCAGGAGCGGCAGTCTCTCTTTTCTTTTTTGAAGGTCAGTATAGATATTTAATCTCACTATCTTTTGCACTAATAACGGCTATTTTAATAACGCTTGCAACAAAAAAAGAAAAAGTTTCTGTAGAGGGTTTTATTGGACTGATTTATGCTTTTGGAATTTCTTTAATATTCATTATTATGTCAAAATCACCTCACGGTCTTGAGGAATTAAACAATTTGCTTGCATACGATATCCTGTTTGTAAATATGACAGAGGTTTACAAAACAGCTATTTTATACACAGTCTTAGGGTTGTTTTTATTTGTGATTAACAGATTTACGGCAGGATTTATAAAAGAAATGTTATTTTTTTCTGTATTTTCAATTACAATCACAAGTTCAGTTTCATTAGCCGGCGTATTTGTCGTCTTTTCTCTCTTGATAGCTCCGGCGTTTACGGTTATGCAGTTTTTCTCTAAGAATTTAATTTTTTATGCTGTGATTTTAGGTAGTTTAATCAATCTTTTGGCAGTTTATGTATCTTATAACTTTGACTTACCAACAGGTTACACTATCGTATTTTTTCAAACTTTTTTAGCGATATTGTCTTCTATATTCTCATTTTTAAGAGGGTCTCAATGATTGAGTCTAAAGAAATAGTCTCGTGAATATATTATAAAAAGGGAGGATTGACTCCTCCCGGATAAATGTTATTTGTTTAACGCTTCTTTTAAAGATTTTGCGGCTGTAAATACAACAACTTTTCTTGCCGGTATTTTGATTTCTTTACCAGTTCTTGGATTTCTTCCTTTTCTTGCTTTTCTTTCTTTTACATTAAAAACACCAAGACCAGGAATAGCCGTTCTTTCACCTTTTGAAAGAGCTTCTACTAATGCTTCGATAGCAGCATTAACTGCTCTTTCAGCCTCTGATTTTTTTAACTCTGCTTTCTCCGCCACCTTTGCAATGAGCTCTGACTTTGTCATATCTAACCTCCTTAAGTAATGATATCTAAGTTTACCAATATTATACCTAATTTGTCAAGCGTTTGTAGAGGGTGTTCCAAAATTTTCGTAAGCTTATCTTTGTATAGGTTATACCGGTTTGGGAAAATTCCGATTTTCTTGAATTCATAATATCACAAAAGTATTGTAAAGGTGATTTTTTGTTTAAACTATGATGAGGTCTTTCTGTGTTATACCATAGCATATATTGCAGCATTTTTTTTGATACATAACGATTTTTTAAAGATAAAGGATTGTTATTACTGCTTTTATAATTTTTAATCCATCTGTATATGGTAGATTTTGATACACCAAAAGCTTCAACTGCAAGTTTTACTACAGTGTTCTAAAGCAAATTCTACAACTTGTAATCTAAAGATTATTTCTGGATGTTTTTCCATAACATCATCTAATTCTTTTACTTGTTTTAAAAGCTTTCTTTTATAATATTTTCCCATGTTTCTTTTAGCTTGTACATTTCAGAAAGTCAGCATCGTTACTGGAAGCTGTTTCAAAAATCCACCCAGTCATTCTGCAATCGGCAAAGAATTTCCTGTTTTTTAAATTTATCAACTGTCATGGACGATATCATTAATTAAATTGAAAAAAAAGTTAGGTGATCTTGGCTTAGTAAATATTTACAAACTGTTTAAAAAGAGTTATGATAATTATCATTAAAAATTTAGCAGGAGGTAAAGTTATGACAGATGAAAAAATGTCCCGTAGAGACTTCCTACTGTATGCTATGGGTGGATGGGCTGCGGTAGGTGTTGGTGGAGTTTTGTATGCAATGTATAAAACGTGGGAACCACTTCCGGAAGTAAAAGCTCAAGCAACGGTAAGTTTTGACCTTTCAACAGTACAACCAGGAGAGTTTAAAGTTATATCATGGAGAGGAAAACCTGTATTCGTTTTGAGAAGAACTCCGGACATGGTTCAATGTAAAGACAGAAGTGTAAAAGACGAGTACACAGTCGTAATGGGTATTTGTACACACCTTGGTTGTATTCCAAACTGGGAAGCAGACAAAAAAATCTGGCATTGTCCATGTCACGGCGGTGAGTATGATGCTTGCGGAAAAAACATATTTGGACCTCCACCAAGACCGTTAGATGTTCCACCGTTTAAAATCGAAGGAACAACTATTGTTTTAGGTGAAGAAGGGTCTGAATACAAACAAATGAAAGAAAAAGGTCTAACTACATAAAAACATAGAGGAGGTTGAAGATGAAATTTATAGATTGGTTGGATGAAAGATTAGCCGTCAGAGAACTTGTAAAAGTAATGCTTACAGAGTATTATGTGCCAAAAAATATTAACTTTTTATGGAGTTTTGGCGTCCTTGTAATGCTTGTTTTTGCAATTTTAGTAGTTAGTGGTATTTTTTTATTGATGTACTATAAACCGGATGCACACCTTGCATTTGATAGCGTAAATAAAACAATAATGATGGATGTTGAATACGGATGGTTATTTAGACATACACATGCTGTTGCTGCATCTATTATGTTCTTAGTTTTATATATCCATATGGCAAGAGGAATTTACTATGGTTCTTTTAAACCACCAAGAGAAATAGTATGGATTACAGGATACATTCTTTTTGTTTTAATGTCTGCAACAGCATTTACTGGTTATCTTCTTCCTTGGGGTCAAATGTCTTACTGGGCAGCTCAAACAATCACTACATTATTTGAAAAAATCCCATTTATTGGTCCAGATTTAGTTGTTTGGATAAGAGGTAACTATATAGTTGAAGATGCAACATTGACAAGATTCTTTGCATTGCACGTAGTATTTTTACCATTATTGCTTATTGTGTTTACTGCAATCCACCTTTATGCAGTTAGAATAGTGGGTTCAAACAACGAAGATGGGGAACGTTACACTAAAGAAGAGAAAAAACATGGAAAAGGAATTCCGTTCTGGCCAGTATTCATGGCTAAAGAATTCTTTGTTATGTCGGTTTTCTTAATTTTCTTCTTCTATTTAGTTTTCTATCAATATAAATTTGCAATGGACCCAATCAACTTCCAACCTGCAGATTACTTGCAAACTCCAATGCATATTTACCCAGAATGGTATTTCTTGGCGTTTTATGAAGTTTTAAGAGGATTCTTCTTCAGCCAAAACCTTGGACTTATTGCATTCGTTCTTAGCATGTTTATTGCAGCATTTTTACCATGGCTTGACAAATCTCCAATCGTAAGCGGAAAACACAGACCGATCTATAAAGTCCTTTTCTGGATATTTATCGCTGATTTTGTTTTCTTAACAATTCTTGGAAAATTACCTCCTACTGGATTGTATGCTTGGCTTGGATTTGTTGGTAGCTTAATTTACTTCGCATTCTTCTTGGCGCTTCCTATTGTCTCAAAAATAGAAAAGAAAAAAGTGGCAGGAGGTAGATAATTATGAAAGAACTTAAAATATTAGCTATACTGGTTGTAATAGTTCTGATAGGATATTGGGGGATTGAACCATATGCACATTCTGTTATGCACGGAGAGATAAAAAAACCAGATTATGCATACTCTGATTTAAAAGTGTCTGCACCAACCGGTGGTGATGCTACAAAGGGAAAAGAGTTATTCACGGCAAACTGTGCATCCTGCCATGGTTTAAAAAATGATGGCATAAACCCTGGAATGGATAAAAACACGGCTATTACGTCTTTTAACGTTGTTCCTCCGGATCTGTCAAACATTGCTGCAATCGTAGACCATAAATTCCTTGCTGCGTTTATTAAAAATCCTCAAGAAGCAACAAAAAATCCAAAGTTTGCAATGCCACCAATGGCTCAGCTTTCTGACGAAGATGTAGCTAATATAATTGCTTACTTGTCTTCTGTTGCTAAAAAAGATTTAACAGGTAAAGAAATAGTAGTTGAAGCTTGCGGAAGATGTCACTCTGTAAAATATCAAAAAATTGAAGCAGAAACTCCAAAAGATAACTTAAAAGCATATCTTGGAAAAATTCCACCGGATTTATCTGTTATGGGAAAAGCTAAGGAATTGGAATACTTAGAAAGTTTTATAAACAATCCTCAAAATGGTCTTCCTGGTACGTCAATGCCAAGACTTGGTCTAACAAAAGAAGCAACAGAAAAAACTGTAGCTTATCTTGATCAGATAGCAGACCCACACAGAGACCAAAGAAATAGATTAGGTATTTGGGTGTTAGGCTACTTGTTAGTCATGGCTGGATTAACTTTTGCATGGAAAAAGAAAATTTGGAAAAATGTTCATTGATATAGTCCCTTAGGCTTACCTCCCTAATCCTTGCCCGCTTAATGCGGGCTTTTTTATTTTAAAGTGTGATAATGGATAGGTTAGATGGTGAGAGATATTAATGTTGCTGTTGAAATAGATTTACATTATATTTCTACATATACGTCGGGTGAGAAATTCAATAAAAGCATGATATTCTTCGCCGGCTGCAGAATGACAAATAAGGTTGTCTTTTTTCTAATGTTTATCATTTAACCTTTTCCTGTCATCGTATATTAAGTATACCAAAAATTTTTAAACTTTAAGAGAATAAGTTTTATAATAATTACAGACATGGGAGAAAAAAGGAAGGACAGATCAAGTTTCTGTCATTGGTCTTTTAAGACCGTTCAGGATGTTTTAGACTGTCCTTCCTACAACTTCCTAAAGCCTGAATCAGAACATTAGGCTTTTAAGCCTGTATTGATTACGATGATAGGTTATCAGGAAGTTTCTCTCATGTCAAGTATTTTATGAAAGGAGGTGCTTTTATGAACAACTATAAAATTGTCGTAGGAGTAGATGTATCTAAAAAATCATTTACTGCAACAGTATTGTATGATAACAAGAAAGAAACTTTTGAAGTTAAATCTGACCCAGTAGAGTTTGAAAAGAAAATTAAGCCTTATCTTAAAAAGTTTAAAAAGTCAGATATGCTTATCATAATGGAGCATACAGGAGTTTATCATTTAAAGCTTGCTGATTATCTGTATGAAAATGACTATCAGGTAGCAGT
>NZ_JAPYVU010000017.1 GCF_028276765.1 Sulfurihydrogenibium sp. | reverse complement strand
GTAAAATAAAGATTAGAGTTTTGCATTTTTACCTCCTTGGTGGAATTTTTGCTATTACAATTTTAACTGCCACCAAGGAGCTTTTTTAGATGTTTTATTTATATTTGAATTTCTCACCCGAGGTATAAGATGCTATAATATTTTTAATCATATTTTTGGAGTAAAGATGGTTATATTCTCAACAGGTTTTAACTACAAAACAGCACCGGTAGAGATTAGAGAGAAGTTAGCCATAACAGAGAACAATTACGGCTTAATTCTTGAAAAATTAAATTCTATTGAAGATATATATGAAATCTGCGTAATTTCTACTTGCAACAGAGTTGAGCTTTACGGAGTAGCTAACGATAATGTTGAAAAAGTAAAAGAAGAGATTTTAAGAATTCTATCTCAATATTCTGCTGTTCCTGTCAATACTTTAAAAGATTATTTATTTTTCTATACAAACAAAGAAGCAATCAGACATATATTTAGAGTTTCTTCAAGCTTAGATTCTATGGTAATAGGCGAACCACAGATTGTTTGTCAATTTAAAGATTCGTTTACAAAGGCAAAAGAGTATAAAGCCGTCCGTCATATTCTTACAAGACTATTTGATAAAGCTTTAAACGTATCAAAAAAAATTAGAACTTCTACCGGGATATCAAGAAGGGCTGTATCTATAAGCTATGCGGCTGTTTTGCTTGCAAAGAAGATTTTTGGAGATTTGAAAGATAAAAATGTGCTTATAATTGGTGCTGGCGAGATGGCTGAGCTTGCAGCTAAGCATCTTCATTCTCTAAATGTAAAACATATTTTTGTATCAAATAGAACATTTGAAAAAGCTGTTGAACTTGCAGACAAATTCGGCGGAAGTGCAATTAGATTTGAAAAAATTCAAGAATTTTTACCAGAGGCAGATATTATAATCGTTTCAACAGGTGCAAAAGAACCAATACTAAAAAAAGAAGATGTTAAAAGAGCAATAAAAAGCAGAAAAGACCCACTTTTTATAATAGATATCTCTGTGCCAAGAAACGTTGAAGAGAGTGTTAACGAGCTTGAGGGTGTTTATTTATACAACATTGACGATTTAAAACAGGTAGTAAATTCAAACTTAGAGGAAAGAAAGATAGAAGCTCAAAGAGCTGAATTTATAATCGACGAAGAAGTAGAGAAGTTTGTCAAATGGTTAAATACTCTAAAAGTTAGTCCTATTATTTCAAGCGTTAGAGATTATGCAGATAAGCTTAGACAACAGCAGTTGGAAAAATTATTTAAACAAATGCCTTATCTAAATGAAAAAGAAAGGGAAACCATTGATTTGGCAATGAGGTCTTTGATAAACAAACTACTTCACAGACCAACTATGTATATCAAAGATAAAGCTGCAAAAGAAGGAAACACAGAAGTAGTTAAAATTTTTGAAGATATGTTCAGCTCAAAATGGGATTTCAGAAAAAAAGGTAAGAATTTAGAGGAGATAGAAGATATTGTTAGAGAAAAGTAGTAGAATCTTCTTATTAATCTTGATTTTTCTTGCCATTTCTTACATTTTTAATCAAATTAACGACTATATAGAAAGAGAAAATCTAAATAAATTGAGATATACAAATAACACAATAGAAAACTTTATATACATATCTAAGTCAGATAAAGAGTATAAACTGACAGGACAAAAGATGATAAAAGTTAAAGAAGACGTTTATATAGAAAAGCCTTACTTAATTTATAAAAGCAATGACAGGTCTTTCGATTTAACAGGAGTATCGGCAACATATTATGGAGGGCAAAAAATAATTGGTATTTACAATAATGTAAAAGTTCTTTCTAAAAATTTCCAACTTACGACCGATAAATTATTTATAGATACAGAAAGAAAGATTGCGTACAACTATAGTCAAAATTATATTAGTTCTGAAAAAATGCAAACCATAGGAAGAAATCTGTTTTTTAATTTTGAAGAAGAAAACATAAGATTACAAAATGTGAAAACAACAGTAAGAGGAAAAGATGTGTGATATAAATTTTTTAATTAACAAAGAATCTCCAACTTTCCTTGAATTTTTTGCCAGCCGTATTTATAAAATAGCATTTTTTATTATTTTATGTTTTGTGTTGGTTGCATACAGTCAGGAAAAAAAAGAAACAAATAAAAAAGAGCCTGTGGTAATAACGGCGGATAAATTAGAATACTCTAACAAAGATAAAATAGCTATATATACAGGAAAAGTTGAAGCTATAAAGGGAAATATTAAATTAAATGCAGATATGATGAAAATATTTTTAGACGATAAAGGTGATGTCTCTAAAATAATAGCTACAGGTAATGTTTATTTTGAGCAAGAAAACAAATGGGGTAAAGGTAAAGAAGCAGAATACTATAAAGACAAAAATTTAATAATTCTTAGAAAGGATGCAGAAGTTCATCAAGATAAAAACGTTGTAGAAGGTGATGAAATTTACTATTACATAGATGAAGAAAAAGCTATAGCAACATCAAAAACTAAGAGAGTAAGAAGTATAATCTTTCCAAAGGAAAAGCAACAGTAGATGAGTTATTTAGATTTTTTTGGCTTAAAAGAAGACCCATTTAAAATAACACCCGACCCAAGTTTTTTCTACGAATCTTTAACTCATATAACCGCCAAGAATTTATTAAAATACGTTGTTGAAAATGGAGAAGGTTTTTGTGTTATTATAGGAGAACCCGGAACAGGAAAAACCACCATTTTGAGAAAATTTCTATCCGAATTACCGGAAAATTATATATACGCATTAATTTTAAATCCAAATTTAACACCAGAGGAGTTTTTAAAAACACTATTAGATGAGTTTATGCTACCTTATGATAAAGATATATCCAAAAATGAAATTCTAAAGATTTTAAAAATTTTTCTTTTAAAAAATATATCAAAAGGCATAAAAACATTAATCATAATAGATGAAGCACAGCTTATGCCAGTAGAAACTTTAGAAGAGCTAAGATTACTTTCTAATTTAGAGACAGAAAAAGAAAAATTAATTCAGATTATCTTGGTTGGTCAGCCAGAGTTGGAAGAAAAGTTAAAACTTCCGGAGCTTAAACAACTAAATGACAGAATTACAAATAAAATGTTTTTAGAACGATTAAGTCCAAAAGAAGTAGAAAAATACATAAACCATAGATTACGATTGGCAGGGGGAGAAAAAATAAAAATCGACCTGGAAGTTTATGAATTAGTTTATAACCATTCAAAAGGCATTCCAAGGTTGATTAACGTAATAATGTCTAAAGCTTTAATGATTGCTTTCTTGGACAGAAGCTTAGAAATCAAACCTATACATATAAATTCAGCTGTAAAATCACTTTCGAACAAAGAATTAGAATCAAATGTTGGTTTTTATCATTATTTATTGATTTTTATTCTATTTTTAGGCATTATAATAGTTTTAGCATATATTTTACTTCAAACCGGAGGATTTTAAATATGAATAGATTTGATATGGCAGCGTTAACATGGGATGAAAAACCTGCAAGGGTTAATATAGTAAAAAATGTAGCTGAAAAAATAAAAGAGCTGGTTCCATTAAATCAAAACATGAAAGTTTTAGACTTTGGATGTGGAACCGGATTATTGTCTTTTTTCTTACAGCCTTACGTGGGAGAAATTACAGGAATTGATACGTCAAAAGGAATGATAGAGGTTTTTGATAAAAAAATTAAAGAAAATCAAATTGAAAATATGAAATGTTTTAATTTAGACATTTATACAGATAAACTGCCAGAAAAGTACGACTTAATTGTTAGCTCCATGGTTTTTCATCATATAAAAGATATAAGTCAGATATTAAAAATTCTTTACAATTATCTAAATGAAGGTGGTTATATTGCGATAGCTGACCTTGTTAAAGAAGATGGCAGCTTTCATGATGATAATGAAGGGGTTGAACATTTTGGGTTTGAAATACAAGAGATGGAAAACAAACTTAAAGAAGCCGGATTTAAAGAAATCAAAACTGAAATAGCACATATAGTTAAAAAACAAAAAGAGAACACAGAAAGAGAGTATCCAATTTTTTTAGTTGTAGGAAGAAAGTAATGGATTTAGCCCAGCTTAAAAAGATTGTAAACGGCGAGTTTTTAAATCTTGTAGAAAATAAAAAAATAAACAGATTTGAGATTGACAGTAGAAGAGTAAAAGAAGGGGATTTTTTCATACCGCTTAAAGGTCAAAATGCAGATGGTCATCAATACATAGAAGATGCAATAGAAAAAGGGGCGGTTGGCTATTTTTCTGAAAAGCCTTTAAATTTTAAAAACGGAATTTTAGTTAAAGATACCTATCAAGCATTGGTAGAAGTTGGAAAACATAAAAGAAATCAAGTTAAAGCAGTCATTGGCATCACAGGGACAAGCGGAAAAACATCAACAAAAGAACTTATGAATTATGTATTATCTAATCTTGCAAGCACCTACGCAACCCAGGGGAATTACAACAACGAAATCGGCGTTCCTATAACTCTTGCCAACACTCCAGAAAACATAGATTTTGCAATCATTGAAATGGGAGCAGGAAAGGTAGGAGATATTGATTACCTTGGCAAGATAGTAAATCAAGACATTAGTGTTTTAGTGTCCGTAGGACATGGACATGTTGGAAAGTTTGGCTCTTTTGAGAACGTTATAAAAGGAAAAGGAGAAATATTTAATTACGGGGATTATTCAGTGTTGCCATCTGAATTAAAAAAATTCTATAATCCAAAAAATCCAATAACATACGGAGAAGATGGAGATATTGAAATAAGAGATATAAAGATTGTCGAAGATGGGACAGTTGGAGTTATTAAATATAAAAATGATAAAATAGAGCTTAAAATACCGGTTTACAATATTGGCGTATTTAAAAATATTGGAGCGGTTGCCGGTGTTTTGTACCATCTTGGTTATGACCCAATAAAAAACCTTGAAGTTTTAAAAGATTTTAAATCTTCTTCCCAAAGAGGAGAAATCATAAAGATGGGTAATTTTACAATCATTGATGACTCTTACAATGCAAATCCTTTATCTGTAAAAAATGCAATTGATATTTTAAACAGTATGGAAGGCTTTAAGATTTTTGTTTTGGGAGATATGCTTGAGCTTGGAGAGTATTCTCAGGAGCTTCATAGAGAGATTGGAAAGCTTTTAAATGCTTCTTATATTGATTATATAATGCTTTATGGCAATGAAACAAAGTATATTTTTGAAGAGATTGACGATAAGTCAAGGGTTAAACATTTTGATAACAAAGATAACATAGCAGAGGATATTTTGAAATTTTCTAATTATCAACCGGTTGTTTTGGTTAAAGGTTCTCGTGGCATGAAAATGGAAGACGTGATTTTAAAGCTTAGAGTTATGTTAAAATAGATTTTGAAAAAATCGAGAAGGTGTACAACAGTTGCTATTTTCTGTAAAAAAGTGTAAAATAACAAATTATTATGAGTAGAAAACTATTAACTGTAAAAAGTGTGAAGAAATATACGGAATCAGTAGAATATCATTGATTAATTATGAAAAAAAGATTGATAGTTCCTGTAGAAAGTGGAAAGAGCAAGACAGCTACCCAACAAACTGTCAACCAACGGAAGGAGCAGGTGAGGGGTCTGCCTACAGGTAGACATAAAAGCTGGCAAGTTCTTTCCATAGCCTTAGCCTTCTGCTGTCTTGAAAGGTCGTATAGAGACCTTTCTCCTTTGAAACGATTACACGCTTCAAAGGATTGGATAGCAGTGGCTAATAGGTTAGTTCCTGTGCTTGGCGGCAGGGACTATGACACTTCCAAAATACCGCCTGTTGGGGTCGGAAGTGTCTGAAATGGCGGAATACAAATACCCCAACCCAAACTGTGCAAACTGATACACTTTTTCACGTTTCACGTTGAACGTTGAACGTTTCACGTTTTTACAGTTTTGTACAGTTTGGTTAACCAGGAATATTTATGAGAGTAGCTATTAATGGGTTTGGAAGAATTGGAAGAAACTTTTTTAGAATTGCAAACGGCGTTGAAGGTATTGAAATTGTAGCTATTAACGACATTACAGATACTAAAACATTGGCACATCTTTTAAAATACGACTCAGTTCATGGAATATACGATGCCGACATAAAAGCTACAGAAGACTCTATTATTGTAAACGGAAAAGAAATAAAAATAACAACTATAAAAGACCCTGCGCAACTTCCATGGAAAGATTTAAACGTTGATATAGTCATAGAATCAACAGGGTTGTTTACAAAAAGAGAGGATGCGCAAAAGCATCTTGAAGCAGGAGCTAAAAAAGTTATTATCTCTGCACCGGCTAAAAATCCAGACATTACAATAGTTCTTGGAGTTAACCAAGAAGCTTATGACCCGGCAAATCACAACATTATTTCAAATGCATCTTGTACAACAAACGCACTTGCACCTGTAGTAAAAGTATTGCAAAAAGAGTTTGGCATAAAGTATGGTTATATGGTAACAACTCACGCATACACAAACGACCAAAGAATTTTAGACTTACCACATAAAGATTTAAGAAGAGCAAGAGCAGCAGCAGTAAATATTGTTCCAACAACAACAGGGGCAGCAAAGGCTCTTGGAGAAGTTATCCCAGAAGTTAAAGGAAAATTAGACGGTACAGCAAGAAGAGTTCCTGTTGCTGATGGTTCTTTAATAGATTTAACGGTGGTGGTAGAAAAAGAAACAACTGTAGAAGAAGTTAACGCTGCGATGAAAAAATACGCAGAAGGTGAAATGAAAGGAATTCTTGCATACTGCGAAGACCCAGTAGTATCATCTGATATTATTGGAAATCCGGCATCTTCTATTTTTGACTCATTACTAACGCAAGTGATCGGTGGAAATCTTGTTCATGTTGCATCATGGTATGATAATGAATATGGATATTCTACAAGATTAAAAGACCTTGTATTGTTTATAGGCAGCAAACAATGATATTTATGATAGACAACTACGACTCATTTACATATAACATTGTCCAATATTTCTATGACCTTGGACAAGAAGTTGTAGTTAAAAGAAATGATGAGATAACGATTGAAGATATTAAAAATATGGAAGAAATTGATGCGATTGTAATATCACCCGGTCCCTGCACTCCAACAGAGGCGGGGATCTCTGTTGATGTTATAAAGAACTTTAAAGGAATCTATCCTATTCTTGGTGTTTGCTTAGGACATCAATCGATTGGGCAAGCTTTCGGGGCTAAGATAGTGAAAGCAAAATGCTTAATGCATGGCAAAACATCAAAAATCTATCATAATGAAAAAGGCTTGTTTGAAGGAATACCAAATCCTTTTAACGCTGTAAGATATCATTCCTTAGTTATTGATGAATCAACCCTGCCGGAGGATATAGAGATAACTGCACGGTCTGATGATGGTGAAATAATGGCAATAGAACATAAAAAATATCCAATATGGGGCGTTCAGTTTCATCCAGAGTCTATATTGACAGAGTACGGTCATAAACTTCTTGAAAACTTTTTAAAAATGAGTAAAAAAGAGACTGCAAAAGAAAGCTTAACAACTTAAGTATCAAAAAACAAGAAAGACTGTTCCAAAAATCAAAATTGTCATTCTGCAGCCAGTGAAGAATCTCCTTTTTCACTTTCTCACCTTATTTAAAAGAGAAGACCCTTCGGACTAAAGTCCTAAGGATAACGACGAAAGGTTGACCAATAAGTTTTAAGAGAAGGATAACCTCATTCGTAATTCTGTGACGGCAAAGAATTTTTGCACTTTTACCTAATTATGTAAGGATAATTCATGAATTGCCTCTACTTACTTTCTCATCTTTTAAAGAGAAAATACTTCAGCTTACAGCTCAAGGATGCAAGTATTATGCAACAGTGTCATTCCGAAAGCCGGCGAAGAATCTTATTCTAACCTATAAATCAGACAATAATTTTCCACCCTTTGCCCAGTTTTCTCTGTCTACTTCTGTAATTACTATATAAGTAGATTGTGGCGGCTTGTTCGCAACCTCTTCTAATACTTTTGTAATACCTTCTGCGATTTTTTCTTTCTGTTCTTTTGTTAGCTTTCCGGCTACCTTAACTTCAACGTATGGCATTTTTAATCCTCCAATTGGTACTGTTTTATTTTTCTATACAAAGACGATAAATCAATATCAAGAGCCTTTGCAACTTCTTTTAAATTTTTATTGTATACTTCCAAGGCTTTCTTAATCATCTCTCTTTCAAGCTCTTCTTTTGCATCTTTCAATGGTCTTATTGTAATTGGAATGCTTTTTTCTTCATGGACAGCAGCTTTACCAAACATGTTTGGGGGTAGGTCTTTGTTATAAACATAATCGCCATTGTTAAAAATAACAATTCTTTCCATTAGATTTTTCAATTCTCTTACATTTCCGGGCCAAGAATAGTTCAAAAAAGTTCTTTTTACTTCATCAGTCAGTATTGGTGGTTCTACCTTATTTTCTATTGAAAATTTCTTGATAAAGTATTCTGCAAGCAAGATTATATCTTCTCCTCTTTCTCTCAGTGGTGGCACGGTTAATGGGATTACTGATAGTCTAAACGCTAAGTCCTGTCTGAAAGTGCCTTTTTCTACTTCTTTTTGTATATCTTTGTTTGTCGCTGAGATTACCCTTAAATCGACCTTTATTTTCGTATTACTTCCAAGTCTTGAAAATTCTTTTTCTTCTAAAACTCTTAAAAGCTTGGCTTGGGCAGATAGGCTCATGTCTGCCACTTCATCTAAAAATAACGTTCCTTTGTCTGCAAGCTCTAACTTTCCTATCTTTCTTGTGAAAGCATTTGTAAATGCTCCTTTTTCGTATCCAAAAAATTCTGCCTCAAAAAGCTCGTCAGGTATTGCAGCACAGTTTATATCTACAAATGGATAATCTTTTCTGCTAGATTGATAATGGATGGATTTTGCTACAAGTTCTTTACCGGTTCCGTTTTCTCCAAGAATTATTACCCATGCATTTGTTTTTGCTACTTTTTCTATCTGTTTTTTTAACTGGACTATCTTTTCACTATTTCCGATGATTTCAATCTGACTTTCTTCTTTTTCTTTATAATACCAAAGACTTTGTCTCAATTTTATTTCTTTTTCTATTTTTTCTATTACTGCAAAAATCGTGTCTGTAGATAGTGGTTTTTCTAAAAAGTCGAAAGCACCTTCCTTTATTGCTTGAACGGCTATAGGTATGTTTGCATGACCAGAGATCATAACTATAAAGCTGTTTGGCTGATGCTCTTTTATAAAAGAAATCAAAGATATACCATCTCCATCAGGTAGCCATACATCTAAGAATATCAAATCAAAAACTTCTTTTTTTATTAAATCTTTTGCAGATGTCAGGCTTCCGGCAACGCTTACAGAATGACCTTCATCGCTGAGAATATCTTTAATCAAACTTTGAATATTTTTTTCATCATCTACAACCAAAATATTTAACATTTTTCACACCTTGCAACCCTTTTTGAAATACCGCACATGATTTCGTATGAAATGGTTCCTACAATGTTAGCAATATCTCCAAAGGTTATTCTTTTATTGCCACTTTCTCCAATTATCACAACCTCATCACCAATATTTATATTCTCAATTTCAGAAACATCAACTATCGTCATATCCATCGTTATTTTACCAAGAATTGGAGCTTCTTTACCGTTTACTAAAAAAAACCATCTATTGGATAAACTTCTTGGAAGACCGTCTGCATAACCAAATGGTACTATGGCAACCTTCATAGGTTTTTTGGCTACAAAGTTTCCATTATAAGAAACTCTATCACCTGATTTTATATCTTTAATAGAAATAATTTTAGATTTTACACTCATCACTTGTTTTAACTTTATCGGATAACCTTCAAAAGGCTTTTCTCCATACATAGCAAGACCAACTCTTATAACATTGCAAAAATCACACTCATAAACAACACCGGCTGAGTTTTGAACGTGTATGTATTTTGGCTTAACATCAAGAAGATTTAAAATCTCTTTAAACTCTTTAATCTGATTTATTGTATACTCTCTATCAGTATCAGCACTTGATAGATGGGTTAATACTCCTTCTATCTCAAACTCTTTTAAAAGCGGTTTTATTTTATCCACATTCTCTAAATAAAACCCAAGCCTTCTCATTCCGGTATCAAATTTTAGATGTATTTTCCTATTTTTAAGCTTTCTTGCAATTTCTAACTGGTTAAAGTCTGAAATCACTGGAATTAAGTTATACCGATTTAAAATCTCGATCTCTTCTTTTAAAACCCCACCAAGAATAAGAATATCTTTAAAAATTCCATTTTCTCTTAATTCTTTCCCTTCTAAAGGAGTAGCAACACAGAAAGATTCTACAAAATCTAATTCTTGTAGATATTTAGATACTAAAACTGCGTTATGACCGTATGCATCCGCTTTTACCACTGCAAAAATTTTTTTCTTTGAATAAGAGTATAAACTTTTTACATTATGCTTTAAATTTTCTAAATTTATTTCGGCAAAACTTCTGTAAAAACTAATTTTAAATCCTCCATAAAATTGTGATATTATAGTTTAACAAAAAACTTAGAATAAAATGAAGGGATGGGTTAAAAATGCCTGAAACAAAACCAGCTTTAGAAGGTTATCAGAAGGCCGTAGAAAAATTATCCGGTGTTGATATAAATGCAATAGTTTTTTTACTTTTTTTAATTTTAATTATTATTCTCGCTGTTTTATTCTTAAATAATTTAAGTAAAAAACTTAAAGCAAAATACCAATATTCAGAATTTGTAAAATATGCTAAAGAGAAAGAGTTGAGCGATGAGCAAATATCTATTCTTTGGAATTATTCTAAAAAGATGGGTAGAGACCCATTTTTAGCTTTAGAATTTAAATCACCATTTGAAAAAGTTATTGACCTTTATATAAAAGATAATCCAAATTTTGATGAAAATTTAATCAAAGATATGAGAGAAAAGCTTGGATTTGATGTCGTACCATCTTTTGTTCCAATTACTGTTACAAAAGATATTGACATTTTCCAAGAAGGAAGGATTAAATTAGAAGATGGAAGAAGTTTTAATGTTGTCTTATATGACAAAGATGAATTATATATGTACTGGGCTATAACAGATAAAAATATACCGAATTTAAATGTTGGAGATAGAGTAAAAATATCTTTTACAAGAAAATCAGATGGTGTTTATATTATTGAGGGGCAAATAGAGGATATCTTGAAAGAAAGTGGAACTGTTATATTAAAAATTCCACATACATTTGAAATTTTAAGAACTCAAAGAAGAGAATATCCAAGGGTAGATACGGATATAGAAGCTGTGCTGGGCAAAAAAACAAAGGAAGATAATAAAGAAATCATAAAGTGGTATATTGGTAGAATTCTTGATATAAGCCCATCTGGTGCAAGATTTTGTGTAAACATAGAAGAAAAAAATACATTAAGCCTAAGAATTGGGGATGAAATTATATTGACATTCACATTAGAGGAAAAGGATTTTCAGTTGACAGGCGAGGTTGTAAATATTTATGAAAAGCAAAAGATTATTTGTTACGGTATTAAATTTAAAGGAATTAAAGAAAGTGTCCAAAGGGATATATTTAGCTATGTAAGAAAAGAGCAACAAAAAATGTTGAGCTTATATAAAAAGCAAGCTTGAAATAATATATTTTTTTCATATTATATTGACTTATACCTTGGGTGAGAAATTAGCGGTTTTTATAGAATTTAAAAATGAGATCCTTCGGCCTTAAGGCCTCAGGATGACAAGGAAAAGGTTGATTAATAAGTGTTAAAGGAAGGATAACCTTATTCGTCATTCTGCAGCCGGCGAAGAATCTCATGTTTTTAATGAATTTCTCACCCGACGTATAATATATTTTTTTCATATTATGTTGACTTATTTTAAAGGAGGTTTTTTGAATGGATTTAGAAAAAATAAAAAAACAACTTTTAGAAAAAAGAGAGCAGATATTAAAATCTATGGAAGAATCATCAAAAAATGATTTAAATGAAAAAACTGGTGTTGGTGATGATGCAGACAGCGTAACAGAAGAGCTTAGTAGAGAAACCTTTTATAGATTAAACCAAGCAGACAGAGAAACTTTATTTTTAATAGACCTGGCTTTAAGAAAAATAGAAAACGGAACATATGGAATATGCGAAGAGTGCGGTGCAGTTATTGGAGAAAAAAGACTTGAAGCAATTCCATGGGTAAGACTCTGTATTGATTGTAGTCAAAATGAAGAAATCGTTAGAGCTTTCCAACAAAGAAACGAAGAAGAGATGTTATACAACATCATACCTCCTGCTCTTGGTGGAGAGGAAGAAGAAAACAAAGCTGTACCTTCTGAGTAATTAAATGAATAAGAAAGTTTTAACATTTTTAGGCATTTCTTTTGTTATCGTAGTTTTGGATTTAATAACTAAAAGCTTGGCAGAAAAGTATTTAGCTGATAAGGTTATTGAGATTATACCCGGACTTTTTAATTTGGTTTTGGTTTGGAATAAAGGCGCTGCTTTTGGAATGTTGGCAGAAGCTCCGGAGACTATAAGGAAATTAATGCTTGTAGGCTCTTCAATCATTGCTGCAGTTATCACTGCTGGATATGTTTTAAAGTCAAATGCAAAGCTATCTAATTTAGAGGTCTTAAGTTTGGCTTTAATCTGCGGTGGGTCTGTTGGAAATCTTTATGATAGGTTTATGTTGGGTCAGGTAAGAGATTTTTTAGATTTTCATATAAACAACCATCACTGGCCGGCGTTCAATGTGGCAGATGCTTCTATTACGATAGGTATAGCTTTATTTATTGGGTATGAGCTTTTTTGGAAGAAAAGAAAAATTACAAATTAGAAATATCTAATACCTTGGATGAGAAATTAGGAATTTTTCGGACTAAAACCCTCGGAATGACGAGGAAAGTGAAAGCACGTTAACAGTCATCTTATTTGTCATTCTGTAGCTGGCAAAGAATATCCTACTTTTTGAGGGTACTGCAAAAATTTTTGTAAGTTTACCTATCTTTGTCATCCAGAGGTTGTAAGTCGAAGGATCTCCTTCTTTTAAAAATTGAGTAAAAAGGAGATTCTTCGCTTCGCTCAGAATGACGGTTTGGATTTTTATAAGCAGTCTCTACTTTTATTGAATTTCTAACCTGATGTGTATAATATATAATAAGAATATTAGAATAACTTAAAGAGGTTTTAAAATTGATAGGATACTTAGTTAAAAAAATCTTTGGAACAAAAAACGAAAGAGAAATTAAAAGATTAAGAGAAATTGTAAATAAAATAAACAAGTTAGAGCCTGAGCTTGATGCTTTAAGTAATAAAGAGCTTATAGAAGAAAGTAATAAATTAAAAGAAAAAATTAGAGGTAATCCACACCTTTCCGAGGCAATTACAGAAGGAGAAATCATTGAAGAACTTCCTTTAGCCTTTGCCATTGTCAGAGAAGCAGCAAAAAGGACTCTTGGTCTTAGACCTTTTGATGTTCAGCTTATTGGTGCCTTGGCTTTACATAAAGGAATGATTGCAGAAATGAAAACCGGTGAAGGTAAAACGCTTGTTGCAGCAATAGCAATATATCTTAATGCTCTTACAGGAAAAGGTGTACATCTTGTAACAGTTAACGATTATCTTGCAAAAAGAGATGCAACTCAAATGGGTTCTATCTATAAATTCCTTGGCTTATCTGTTGGAGTAATAAATACAAACAACGCTTCTTATCTTATTCAGTGGGCTGATGAAGAAAAATTCAAAAAAGCAGTAGAGCTTGACAAAAGAGTTTGGGAGAAAGGATTTTTTGGAGAGCTTTTACCACCAGAAAAGTATGACGTAGAAGCAAAAAAAGATTATTTCACTGTTGCTGTAGATTCAGACAGAAGGTCAGCTTACGAAGCAGATATTACATACGGAACAAATAATGAGTTTGGATTTGATTATCTTAGAGACAATATGGTATTTTCAAAAGACCAAATGGTGCAGGTAAAAGGGCATCACTACGCTATCATAGACGAAGTAGACTCTATTTTAATAGACGAAGCAAGAACACCGCTTATTATTTCTGGACCATCCGGCGAAGATGTTTCTATCTATTACGCTACAGATAATTTTGTTAAAACACTCACAAAAGATGAAGATTTTATCGTAGATGAAAAAAATAAAAACGCAGTTTTAACAGAAAAAGGTGTAGAAAAAGCAGAGAAATATTTTAACCTTGAAAACCTGTATGACCCGAAAAATATAGAAATCCTGCACGCAATAAATCAGTCTTTAAGAGCTAACTATCTTTATCATAGAGACAGGGATTATGTTGTAAAAGATGGAGAGGTTATAATCGTTGATGAATTTACCGGTAGACTTATGCCCGGCAGAAGATGGTCTGATGGATTACATCAAGCAATTGAAGCAAAAGAAGGTGTAAAAATTCAAGCAGAAAACCAAACCTTAGCATCTATTACATTCCAAAACTATTTTAGAATGTATAAAAAACTTGCCGGCATGACAGGTACGGCAGAAACGGAAGCATTAGAGTTTAAAGAGATTTACAACCTTGATGTGCTTGTAATACCAACAAACAAACCTGTAAAAAGAATTGACTATCCTGACCTTGTATATAAAACCAAAAAAGAAAAATTCAATCAAGTAGTTGAAGAGATAGAAAGACTACACAAACAAGGAAGACCTGTTCTTGTCGGAACGGTTTCTGTAGAAACTTCTGAATTTTTATCAGGACTTTTGAAAAAGAAAGGCATTCCACATAACGTATTAAACGCAAAAAATCACGAAAGAGAAGCAGAGATTATAGCTCAGGCTGGAAGGTTAGGGGCTGTAACAATATCTACAAACATGGCAGGTAGAGGAACGGATATTTTACTTGGTGGAAACCCAGACTTTTTGGCAAAAGAGATATTAAAGAAAAAAGGGTTAACTCCGGAAACTGCAACAGAAGAGCAGTACAGCGAAGCTTTAAAAGAAGCACAAAGAATTACGCTTGAAGAAAAGCAAAAGGTAATAGAACTTGGTGGTCTTGCTGTAATAGGAACAGAAAGACATGAAAGCAGAAGAATAGACAACCAGCTTAGAGGTAGAGCAGGAAGACAAGGAGACCCAGGAAGTTCAAGATTTTTCCTATCTCTTGAAGATGATCTACTAAGACTTTTTGGCGGAGATAGATTGATTGCATTGATGGATAGGTTAAAAATACCGGAAAACGAGCCAATAGAAAGTACGATGGTATCAAAAGCAATAGAAAACGCACAAAAAAGAGTGGAAGGTCAAAACTTCCAAATAAGAAAAAGACTTTTAGAGTTTGACGATGTAATGAACAAACAACGTCAAGTTATATACTCTCTAAGAAGAGATATCTTAGAAGGAATAAACTTAAAAGATGAAGTAAAACTTTGGCTAACTGATGTAGTTTTATACTTTTTAGATAAATATGCACCGGCTGAAGAATATCAAGAAAAATGGGATTTAGAAGAGCTAAAGAAAACATTTAAAGAATGGCTTGGGGTAGACATAGATATTCCAACAGACAAAGAATGGGACAGAAAAGAATTAGAAGAATACATACTAAAACAACTTGAAGAGTTTTACAATCAAAAAGAAGAAAAACTTGGCAGTTCTTTAATGAGAGAGTTTGAAAGATACATGACTCTTCAAGTATTAGATAACCTTTGGAAAGAACATTTATACAACTTAGACAGACTAAGAGAAAGCGTATATTTGAGAGGCTATGCACAAAGAGACCCACTGGTTGAATACAAAAAAGAAGCATTTGACCTGTTTGAAGATATGATGTTTAAACTAAAATACAACACACTTGAATACTTATACAAACTCCAAGTTCAATCTGAAGAAGAGATAGAAGAAGAAAGAGCTAAAAAAGAAAAAGAAGCTGAGAAAATACTCAAAAAAGCAGAAACAAATATTCAGCCAGAAGAGAAGAAAAAGAAAGTAATAAAGTATAAAAACAGAATGGAAAGAAGAAAGAATAAGTAAGTGAGAAAAAGAGATTGAGAATCCTGTTAAAATTTTTATAAGTTTGCCTTTGGCCGTCATCCTGAAGCCGAAGACTGAAGGATCTCATCTTTTGATGTCTTTTTTATAGGTTTTTATAGGGAAGAGGGTAAAAAAGGAGATTCTTCGCTTCGCTCAGAATGACATCTTTGAGGTGGAGATTCTTCCCACGGCTGTAGAATGACAGATTAGAGCATGAAAAAACAGAAGATTCTTCACCATAGTTGCAGAATGACGATCAAAGGATTAATTAATTTTTAAACTTAGTTAAAATTTTAAAGCACGATGGATCGGGAGTGAGTAAACGAAAAACCTATTTCATTGCTTCTTATTTACTACCATCAAATAAAATGGAGAAAAAGTTAAATATCACTTTTTTGATTTTGTTTTTTGTTTTGATTGGAGTTATTTATTTAAGTAGTAAATATCCAGAAATTGCCATCTTGAAAATATTAAAGTTTGGGCTTGAGGCGTCTTTTGTTGGATTCATTGCAGATTCTTATGCCATCTATGGACTATTCTACAAGCTTGGACCACACACAAATATAATTTTAAGAAAAAGAAAAAGTATAGAAAACAAAGTTATTGATTTTGTAGCCAACTTTTTATTAAGCAAAGAAGTAATAGAAAAAGAACTCAGCAACGTTAGGTTTGATGTAGATATAATCTCAAAAATAGAAAATCCAGAAGCAAAAAAGAAAGTTGTTGTTTTTTTAAAGTCTGTAATTGAGAAAAAAATAAAAGAAAAAAAAGATTATCTTGAAGAGTTTAAAGAGCTTCCATTGGGAGCTTTTGTAAAGACCGCTTTTTATGATTTTGCAGAAAAGTTTTTAGCTAAGTATTTAGACAAAAATTTAGAAAGTATAGTTGATGAGCTTTTAAAAAAGATTAAAGATGATGAGAATATAAAAAAATCTTTAAATAGCGAGCTTAAAGAAGAAATAACAAAAATTATATTGGAGAATCACGATTTTATTATTGATTTAGTAAAGAAAAGACTTGAAAGCATATCAGATAAAGAGTTTATAGATGCAGTTAAAAAAGCTTCTTGGGATGAATTACAGTGGATAAGATTCAATGGGGCAGTTTTAGGCTTTGTAATTGGGATATTCTTGGGAATTTTAAATTTGGTTTGGTAAAGTTTTATAATACTAAATTTTTATACCTTGGGATGAAAAATTAGCAGTTTTTATAAAATTTAAAAATGAGATCCTTCGGCCTAACTGCCTCACGATGACAGGAAAGAGTTGATTGATTGGCATCAGAGAAATGGGTAAACTTATTTGCCATTCTGCAGGCGAAGAATCTAAGGTTAAGCTTGCAAGAATTTTTGAAACAGCCTTTCGCCTTTATCTGTTTCTGCCTTATCCAAAATGATATAATATTTTTTTAACATTTCTTAATAAATTAAGGAGAGTTTGATGAAGAAAAGAGTTATTTTGGCTTACTCTGGTGGGCTTGATACGTCTGTTATTGTTAGATGGCTAACTGATAGAGGTTTTGAAGTAATAACCTATACAGCTGATGTTGGTCAAGGAGAAGAGCTTTCTGAAATTGAAGAAAAAGCCAAAAGAGCCGGAGCTGTAAAAGCTATAATTGATGATATAAAGGAAGAGTTTGCAAGAGATTACTGTATGCCACTTATGAGAGCAGGAGCTTTGTATGAAGGAAAGTATCCGTTAATCTCTTCTTTATCAAGACCATTGATTGCAAAAAAATTAGTAGAAGTTGCACATAAAGAAAATGCCCATTATGTAGCTCACGGTTCAACAGGAAAAGGAAACGACCAAGTAAGATTTGAAGCATCTGTTTGGGCATTAGACCCGGATATTGAGGTCCTTGCACCGGTTAGAGAATGGGAATTTAAATCAAGAGAAGAAGAGATAGACTATGCTTTAAAACACAATATACCAGTTAAAGCAACAAAAGAAAAACCTTACTCTTATGATAGAAACCTTTGGGGAGTTGCAATAGAAGCAGGACCACTTGAAGATCCATGGACTGAGCCACCGGAGGATGCTTTTGAGATTACGGTTTCTCCAGAAAAAGCACCAGACACACCAGAGTATATAGAAATAGAATTTAAAGAAGGAACGCCGGTGAAACTTAATGGTAAAGAATATGATCAACTTTGGAGGCTAATTTGGGATTTAAATGAGGTTGCAGGTAAACATGGCGTTGGAAGAGTTGATATGATTGAAAACAGGCTTGTTGGAATTAAAACGAGAGAAGTTTACGAATCACCGGCCGGACTAATTTTAATTTCAGCTTACGATGAGATAGAAAGCATTGTTTTAGATAGATTTACCTACCATTATAAGAAAGACCATGTCTCACATCCTTATGCTGAGCTTGTTTATGAAGGTTTATGGTTTTCAAAACTAAGAGAGTCCTTAGATGCATTTAACAATGAAATTGCAAAAATAGTAAACGGTACAGTGAGAATAAAATTATATAAAGGTTCATTTAAGATTGTTGGAAGAAAGTCTCCAAACTCACTTTACAGTGAAGATTTAGCAACTTACAGTCCAAAAGATGCATTTGACCATAAAGCAGGTGGAGCATTTACAAAAGTTTGGGCTTTACCATTAAAAGTGTTTGCAAGAGCAAACAAGAGGTAAAATATGCTAAAAGAGTACAATTACCAAGAAATAGAAAATAAATGGGCTGATATATACAAAAATTCTGAATATTTTAAAGCACAAACAGGCAAAGAACCTTATTTTTCTGTTGTGATGCCTCCGCCAAACGTAACCGGAAGTCTACACATAGGACATGCCTTGAACGTGACTTTACAAGATATAATGGTCAGATACAAAAGAATGCAAGGATACAATGTTTTATGGCTTCCGGGATTTGACCATGCCGGCATTGCAACTCAATGGGTGGTAGTAAGGGAGCTTCAAAAAGAAGGAATAAGTAGATTTGACCTTGGAAGAGAAAAATTTATAGAAAAAGTGTGGCAGTGGGTTCCAAAATCAAGAGATAGTATAAAAAATCAGCTTATAAGAATAGGTGCATCTTGTGATTGGTCAAGACAAAGGTTTACCTTAGATGAAGGATTTTCAAGAGCGGTTAGATATGCATTTGTAAATCTTTATAAAGAAGGTTTAATCTTTAAAGCACCTTACATAGTAAACTGGGATCCAAAAGAGAAAACAGCAATATCAGACTTAGAAGTTGAGTACCAGGAGCATAAAGGCAAAATCTGGCATATTAAATACCCACTGGAAGATGGTTCTGGTTATATAGTAGTAGCAACAACAAGGCCTGAGACAATGCTTGGAGATACAGCTGTAGCAGTCAATCCAAACGATGAAAGATATAAAGATTTAATAGGCAAAAGAGTAAGGCTGCCACTTGCACCTGAAAAAAGAATAGATATCAACGGTAATGAAGTCTCTAATCTAATTCCAATAATTGCTGATGAGTATGTAGACCCAGCCTTTGGTTCCGGAGCTGTAAAAATCACTCCTGCCCACGACCCAAATGACTTTGAAGTTGGAAAAAGACATAACCTTCCAATGGTTATTGTTATGGATGAATCTGCACACATAAATGAAAACGGCGGAGAGTTTAAAGGTTTATACAGATACGAAGCACGTCAAAAAATTGTAGAAAAGTTAAAAGAACTTGGACTGTTAGAAAAAGAAGAAGACCATATTCATAATGTAGGACATTCTCAAAGGTCTAAGGAAATAGTAGAGCCATACCTTTCAAATCAATGGTTTGTAGATACTAAAAAACTTGCAGATAAGGCTATTAAAGTTGTAGAAGATGGTCAGATAAAATTTATTCCGGAAGGATGGTTAAAAACTTATCTAAACTGGATGTATAACATAAGGGAATGGTGTATATCTCGCCAAATCTGGTGGGGACACAGAATACCAATCTGGTATTGTAGAGACTGCAATCATACAAACCCATTTAACGATGACAGCTATAATTCTTTAGAAGAAAAAATAATATTTAATCTTTATGCGGATGGAAAGATTGGGCAAATCTTCTGCGTAGATGACGTATTAAACATACTAAAAGACAAAAACTTTACACATCCAGAAAAAACAAATTTAGAATTTTATGAAAAAGTAGTATTTGGAGAAAAAACAAGTCAGTTTGAAAGTAAAGATAGTTTAATTAAGCTATTGGAAAATTCAAATAAGTTTGAAAAAGTGTACAACGAAAGATATAAAATCAAGCTAAAATGTGAAAAATGCGGGTCTGAAAATCTTCATCAAGAAGAGGATGTGCTGGATACTTGGTTTTCTTCTGCATTGTGGCCATTTGGTACCCTTGGCTGGCCATCAAGAAAAGATGATTTAACAGTCTTCTATCCAACATCCCTTTTAGTGACAGGGTTTGACATCATATTCTTCTGGGTTGCAAGAATGATAATGATGGGTACTAAGTTTACAAACGATGTTCCATTTAAAGATGTTTACATTCATGCACTTGTTAGAGATGAAAAAGGCGAAAAAATGTCTAAAACAAAGGGTAATGTGATAGACCCGCTTGAAATGTCTGAAAAATACGGTTCAGACGCTTTAAGATTTACCTTAGCATCATTGGCTGCACAAGGTAGAGATATAAGACTTTCTGAAAAGAGAATAGAAGGATATAAACATTTCTCAAACAAAATCTGGAACGCATCTAAGTTTGTTTTAATTAACAGTGAAGATTACGACGGAAAGACAAATTTAGAAAGTTTAAGCTTGTCAATAGAAGACTACTGGATTTTAACAAAATTAAACAAAACTATCGAAAACTCTACAAAAGAGCTTGAGAATTATAGATACAATGAGTATGCAAATATTCTTTACGACTTTTTCTGGCACGACTACTGCGACTGGTATATTGAACTTTCAAAAGAAAGAATTTATAAAGGTAGCTCAGAAGAGAAAAAAACAGCTTTAACAGTTTTAAACTTTGTATTAAGAGAATCTTTAAAACTTCTTCATCCTATAATGCCATACATAACAGAGGAAATTTACAGCTACTTAAAAAATAAAGACTCTGAAGTTTTAGCAGTAGCACCATATCCAAAAGTTTTAGAGAGTTTTAACAATGAAGAAAATTATCAATTCATCGAAGACTTAAAAAATCTTATATCTTCTGTGAGAAATGTTAGAAGTGACTTTTCAATAGAACCAACAAGAAAATTAAACATCAGAATAAAAGCAAAAGATGTATCAGTAAAAGAAAAACTAAACCAACTACAAAATCAGATAAAAGCACTCATTAGAGCTGAAAGCTTAGAAGTTAGCACTGATATAGAAAAAACATCTACAGAAATAGCTGTTGTAAGCGACCTGGGGGAAGTCTTTGTAGACCTTCAAGGTATCGTTGACATAGAAAAAGAAATAGAAAGACAGAAAAAAGCTTTGACTGACATTGAAAAGTCTATAAGAATAGCAGAAGGTAAACTGTCTAATGAAAATTTTGTAAACAAAGCACCTCCACATGTTGTAGAAAAAGAAAGACAGCTTTATCAAGAATTGAAAGAAAAAAGAGAAAAGATTTTAAATCTTATAAAAATGCTTGAAAGTAGTAGGGTTTGAAAAACAAGAAGGTAGAGGTAGTTCATAAATAGTCTCGCACATCAAATGAGTTAGAATTAAAAAGGGATAAACCTCTTCGTTAACTATGAATGCAAAAAGTAGTGAAACTTTTCCAAAAGTCAGTGCTGTTATGAGGCTACTGTAAAAATCCAAATCGTCATTCTGAGTGATGACACGGAAAGTAGGTTTACCAATCTATCCTTATTTCTCTAAACTCCTCTAAACAATCTGTTTGCAAATATTGTCGGAAGTCCTGCGTTCAATATATCTCTTGCAGCCTTTTCAACATCATACTCTGCTCTATAAAATTCAACAACATTATTTTCAGAATCAAATATAATATAAGATAATCTTGGGTCTTTATCTCGTGGCTGACCTACACTCCCAGGATTGATCAGATATTTATTTCCTTCTTTTAAAAATATCTTATTATCTCTTTTATAAAAAACTTCATTATTTTCTTTCTCAAAAATACCAGGCAAGTGTGTATGACCATAAAAACACAAACTTTGACGAAAAGCTGAAAACGTATCATAAGCTTCTTTGATTTTGGTTATATACTCCATACTACCGGGAATGCATGGTTCATCATGAGTCAAAACCATCGAGTCGTTTTCAAAATCTTTTGGAAGAGATCTTAGATAATCCTTATGTCTATCTTCTAAAACTTCCATGTTGTAATACGCAGCTTTTAGAACGTATGGATTGTGCATATCTATTGGTTCTGCATTTGAAATTAAGGTGTCATGATTTCCTCTTAGTGAAAAATCTACATTTTCTATTACCCAATCAACAACTTCTTTTGGATTTGCTCCATATCCTACAATATCGCCTAAGCAGTATATGTAATCATAACTTTTATTTTTAAGCTCTTTATCTAAGGCTTCAACAGCATAGATATTACTGTGTAAGTCCGATATGAATACTATTCTCATTTTGCTCCAATTCCTTATTTATTTTTCCTAAAATACCGTTTACAAATTTAACAGATAACTTAGAGTTTGTATAACATTCTACTAAATCAAGTAAATCTAAGAATAGTATCCTTATTTCTTTATCTTTTAGCTCTTTGCTTTCTTCTTTTGAATGTATGATTAAAAGCTCAGAAACACCAAGCCTCAATACTGCCCTTTCGATGTATCCAATCCTCTCAAAACGCCAATTTTTAAGATGACTCTTAATAATGTCATCTACTTCTTGAGAGTTTTCATTGTAAAAGTTTATAACTTTTAATACATACTCTTTTATATCCGGAGAAAATTTTTTAGTGTTTAGAAATTCTTCTAAAACATTGAATAGATCTTCTTTTCTAAAATCATATGCAAAAAAAATTCTCATAGATAAATCTCTTGCTGCTTTTAACAGTCTTTTTCTTAAAAATTTTAGACTCTTATTTTTTTTCTTCTTCATTTTATCATCCTATACTTTTTAAAACATTTGCCATTTCTATTGCAACCATGGCTGCGTCAAATCCTTTATTTCCCATTTTTGTTCCAGCTCTCTCAACTGCTTGCTCTATTGTGTCTGTCGTCAAGATTCCATAGCTTATTGGCACTTCTGTCTCTAAGCTAACTTGTGCTATTCCTTTTGTTACCTCATTTGCTACATAATCAAAATGAGGTGTAGAACCTCTAATAACCGCACCTAAGCATATAACAGCATCATACTTGCCAGATTTTGCAAGCTTTTTAGCTGTTAACGGAATTTCAAAAGAACCAGGAACTTTTACAATTTCTATATTCTCTTTACTACCACCATGTCTTAAAATACAGTCAATAGCTCCTTCTAATAATCTTTCAGTGATAAAGCTATTAAACCTGCCAACCACAATGCCAAATTTTAAACCTTCAGCTGATAGTTTGCCTTCTATAATATTCATAATACCTCCATTATAAACTTAGTCATTTACGTTAAACCTCTTTAACAATTTTTTTAACAGTACTTACAATATAATCTACTTCGCTTTCTGTTAAAGATGCATGAACAGGAACTGCAAATAACTCTTTTGTGCAAAGCTCTCCAAATTCACAATTTAGATGTTCAGCATTTCTTAACTGATGAAGTGTATATTCATAGTACACTCTTGCTCCAATACCATTTTCGATAAGCTTTTCAACAATTTTATTTCTTTCCGGATGTCTTAACGCGTATATATGATATACATGCTTTCTGTCTGGTAATTCTTGTGGAAGGACTAATCCAGGCAAGTCTTTAAACTCTTCGTTATAGATTTTTGCTATTTTTCTTCTTTTTTCATTTGTTTCGTCTAAGCGTTTTAACTGCCAGTATCCTATTCCTGCTTGAAATTCTGTTATTCTTAGATTTAAAGCAGGATGGTCTCCAAATTCTATCCAGTTTGATATTTTTTCATCAATTTCAGGGTTGTTTGTTAAAATTGCTCCACCTTCGCCCATTGCAACGTTTTTAGATGCGTAAAAACTAAATGCTGATATATCTCCAAGACTTCCGGCTTTTTTTCCTTTAAACTCAGCTCCGTGAGCTTGTGCTGCATCTTCCAAAATTAAAACATTATTTTCTTTACATAAAGCTTTTATTTTATCCATATCAGCAGTTTGACCAAAGAGATGAACAGGTATGACTGCCTTTGGTTTGTATTTTTTAATAGCCTCTTCTAACCATACAGGATCCATAGTATAACTTTCATCCACATCTATAACTACCGGCGTACCACCGGCTAAAATAACTGCATCAATAGTAGCCATAAAACTAAGTGACGGGACAATAACAATATCTTCTTTTTTGGATATACCTATGGCTTTTAATGCAATATATAACGCAGCGGTTCCACTACATACAGTATGACAAAAGCCTACACCTATATACTTTTTAAACTCCTCTCTAAATTTTAAAGTCCACTGACCTCTTGTAATTTGTCCACTTTTCATGATATCAAGGACTGTTTTTTCTTCTTCTTTTCCAAAGTAAGGTTTAATTATCGGTATCATTCCAACTCCTTTATATTTTAATTTTTTCTATTTCTTTAAGAATATTAATAGACCTTAATGTGCTATCATACGATGGTTTATTTAAAAATTCTTCTATCATAAGCTTGAGCTTGTCTTTATTATCCTTTTCTTTTACCTCTCCGGAAGGATATATAATTTTATCCTCCGCAAAATTTAAGACTAAATCTCCATCCTTTGTTTTTAATATCCACTCTCTTCTCGTAAATGGGTTTAGCCATGCTACCTGTAGGTCAAATTCAGTATTTTCGGATTCTGCTTTAACTTTTGCTATATTGTTCTCTACTTTCACATCTTTTATTTTAAAATTCCCAAATAGGTAATGAAAGATGTAAAGGTCATGCCAAGCAAGGTCAAAAAATGGATTTATATAACCTTTACCAAGGTTTAATCTGTATCCTTCTACAAAGCTAACGTTTTTATCTAAGGAAAGGTTTCTAACTGTGCTTGATTTTAACTCAATTTCTGAAACTGACAGATAAACATTTTTTTTGTATGCTAATTCAAGTGTTTCTTCAAGCTCTTTTCTGCTTAAAGATGGTGGTTTTTCTACCATTACATTAATACCAGCATCTAAAAATTTTCTTGCTATTGGTAGATGTGATTGTGGAGATGTTGCTACAAAAACAGCGTCTAAATCCTCACTTAAAGCCTTTTCTATATCTTGAAATTTTTTAACGTCGTCAGGAAATTTTGAAAGTTGTTCAGGATTTGAATCTATAAGAACATAATCCAGATTTAGCTCTTTGAATTTATTAACATACTTACTTCCCATATTTCCAATGCCAACTATTCCTACCTTCAAGACCGTCTCCAGTTTTTTGTTAAAAAATATGCAAAAATTATACCTAAAATTTTAGATAAAATCATTTGAAAACTCAGAAAAACCTATTTTGATTTTTGCAAAATTGAGAGAAATTTTTAGAATATTGAATTAATAACTTTTAATTTTCATGCTACAATATCTTATTATGCCTTAGGTGAGGAATTAGCGGTTTTAATGAAATTTAAAAAGGAGAATCTTCGGACTTGCGTCCTTAGGATGACATGGAAAGGTTGAATGATAAGGATCAAAGAAAAGATAATCTTATTTGTCATTCTGCAGCCGGCGAAGAATCTCATACTTTTACCCAATTTCTCGCCCCGACGTATATTGGTAAAGTTATAAAAAATTTAAAATTTTAAAGTTTAAGGAGTCAATTTGGAAATTTTAGACTTTATTTTTCATATAGACAAATATTTAGACTTAATCATACAAAATTACGGCAGTTTAGTTTATCTGATTTTGTTTTTTATAATCTTTGCTGAGACAGGCTTTGTGATCACTCCATTTTTACCTGGAGACTCTCTCTTGTTTGTAGTTGGAAGTTTTGCAGGAAAGGGAAGTTTAAATTTTTGGACTGTTTATTTTTTACTATTAATTGCAGCTATCTTAGGAAATTTAGCTAATTTTCATATAGGCTACTATTTTGGAAATAAGCTTATAGAGAAAAATCTTGTTAAAAAAGAATACATAATTCAAACTGAAAAGTTTTTTCAAAAGCATGGCGGAAAGGCTGTAATCATCTCAAGATTTTTACCAATTTTTAGAACTTTTGTTCCTTTTGTTGCAGGAATTGGAAAGATGGATAAAAGAGAATTTTTTATCTATAACTTTATTGGCGGTTTTTCGTGGATTACATTGTTTTTAACTCTTGGATACTTTACAGGTAATTTACCATTTGTAAAAGAAAACTTCAGCTTATTTATATACGGAATTATCATAATCTCGATCTTACCGGCGGTTGTAAAAGCAATTAAAAAATGATTTACCCTTGGGCAGTTTTATTTATAAATTTGTCCTTAGCTGTAGTTTTAAACAAATATCTGAATTTAAACATTTCCATTCTAATACCAATTTTAGCAGTAATCTTATCCTTTGCTTTTAGTGGCATTATAAGATTTTTAGTCTTAAACCTTGCAATATTTTTACTTGGAATTAGCATTTCTTACAAAGAAAAACCAGTATTGCAGACAAATCAACCAATTTTTGTAGAATGTGTAGTAAGTTCTTTTCCTGATTACACAAGGCTTGGAAGTAAATTTGACTGCAAAGTAATAAACTCATCGGAGAAGCAGCTTATAGGTAAAACTTTTCCAGTTTTTGCAAAGTATGAAGAGAATATATACTTTTTATCAAGGACAGCATTCTTAGGAAAAGCTAAAGAAAAAGATGGAAATTTGGTTTTAATACCTACCAGATACTTTTTAAAAGTTGACAACTCTGACAACTTTCTATATCCGATTTTAAAATATCGTGAAAACTGTATCAGTAATTACAGACAAAATGCAATTAGCTATGAAACATTTCAGGTTGGCTCGGCTCTAATTTTTGGTGAAAGCAGATATTTAGATTTACAGGCTAAAAAGCCGTTTTATCAAACAGGATTAGCTCATCTGATAGCTATCTCAGGCTCCCATATTGCAATATTATTCTTATCTTTAAGCTTTATGCTTTTCTTTTTATCTGAAAGAAAAAGACTTATGGCTCTTGGCTTAATTTTGCCTGTTTATGGAGTTTTAACAGGACTTGGCATTCCGGTTGTCCGTGCTGTTTTTATGAGTTTATTTTACATAATTTCTAAGCTTTTTTATCTAAAAAACAACAGTTTAAACATTCTGTTTTTTACTGCTTTTATTTTTGTTTTCTTAAGTCCAGAAAGTTTATTTTCTGTATCTTTTCAGCTTTCTTTCTTGGCAGTGTTTGGAATAATACTAACTTTTGAAGTTTTTAAAGATTTAGGAAATTGGCAAAAAGTTTTAATTTCTTCACTTTTTGCAACGCTGTTTACTCTGCCGGTAATACTTTACTACTTTGGCAATTTCTCACCTACAACAATCTTTGCAACGCCGATAGCCTCCTTGCCTCTTTATCCGCTGCTTACAATTTCAGTTTTTAACTTACTTACAGGATTTGAAATTTCTTTTTTAGTTAAGATTATGGACTTTTTCACGTTAGTATTTATCCAGATAGTGAAATTTTTCGGTGGCTTAGGACTTTACTTTACAGGATTTAGTCCAAGTATATGGCTCATTTTTATCTATCTTGCTATACTAATTTTTATTTTAATTTATGACCTCACCAAAACTCAAAAGATTATATTATCTACAACTTTAGCAGTTGTATTTTTAATTTTTAGTAAGTCTGATTTATCTCCAAAAATCTATGTGTTTGAAAATAAAGCTTATCCAGTAGTTTTATTTACAGACAATGGAAAGTGCTATCTTTTTGCAGATTTTGAATCAAAAAAGATTTTAAATATAATGAATAAAGAAGGTTGTGAATATAAAGTTTTACTTACAGAAAAAAGAGAGAAGTTTTCAGATGAGTTTTTGTCAGAGTTTGACATTGTAAAAGACTTTACTTATCAAATTAGCTTTGAAAATATTCATTATAAAAGGTGGATAAATCCAATTTTGACTGTTGACGGAAAAGTTTTTGAACTTAAAAATCAAGATTTAGTTATAATGGTTAATGATGATTAACCCCATTTTAATAAAAGTTTAACATTGATATTATAAAATTATAAAAAACTTTATAAGGAGGCTGTAAGATGGTAGAAAACTTGATTCAAAACATTGAAAAAGCGATTGAGGCTGACAAACAAAAGCCAAATCTTGGAATGATTGACCTTGAAAAGGCAAAAGAACTCTACAATAACGGTGCAATTATTTTAGATGTTAGACCACCGGCAAAAGTAAGCGGAAAAACTATGGAAGAAGCAGGCATTAAAAATGCTCTTTATGTGCCAGTAGTAGAATTTACAAAACATTTAGACAGACTTCCACAAAATAAAGATGCTGTTATTATAACTACTTGCAATTTAGTAAAATTTGCAAACAGAGTTATGGGATATTTGGAAGCTCTTGGATACACAAACGTTTATGCTTTTGATGGATCTACACAAGAATTAATGGAAGCTTTAGCACAAAATAATTAATTAAATTGATGGGGGCTATAAAGGCTCCCTTTGCTTTTTAAGAATTAAGTTAAAAAGTATTTAATACCTTGGGGTGAAAAATTACCTCCATAGTTTACTTTTTCTAAAAAAGCTATAACCAATAGCATATGCATATAGACAAGCAACAAAAATCTAAACCATTTACTCGTTTTATGTCTTATTCTTAACGACTTTACTTCATGATAGCTTGCTGGATGAATTCATATATCATAAATCATATCATTTTTATCACAAACCACCTTGACTGCTTACAAAGCTCATCAAGTAAAACCTTTATTTTTTCTTTTCCAAGCTTAGGATGTTTTTTTCTTATTTCTAAAACTAACTGTTTATGTTTTTCTGTTATTTTTTGTAATTTTTCTAATTTCATTCCTTTTTTTGATACATAACGATTTTTTAAAGATAAAGGATTGTTATTACTGCTTTTATAATTTTTAATCCATCTGTATATAGTAGATTTTGATACACCAAAAGCTTCCACTGCAACCTTCACTGAATGTTTTAAAGCAAATTCTACAACTTGTAATCTAAAGATTATTTCTGGATGTTTTTCCATAACATCATCTAATTCTTTTACTTGTTTTAAAAGCTTTCTTTCAAGTGTATTAATTCTCTGAATGTAGGTAGATGTTCCTACTTTCTTTCTCATCTTTATCCTCCGATTTTCATAATTTTAAATTCTTATATAATATTTTCCCATGTTTCTTTTAGCTTGTACACTCATTTGATGAAAATTTTTGTACTTGACATTTAACATAGAACATTCTAGGGGCCGAAGGCTGAAGTATCTCTTTTTTGATTTTAAAAGAAAAACATGAGATTTTTTGCTTTGCTCAGAATGGCATCCTTGAGGTCAAGATTCTTCGGCGGTTGCAGAATGACGATGTGGATTTTTATAAGCAGTCTCAAGCTGGCTTTAAAAAATTTTTTGATTTTACCCCCCAAGCTCTATTGATTAATCTCAAAAATACGAGAATCATCTTCTAATGTCTCAATTTTTATTTTAATAACTTTACAATCATCGCATCTTACTTCAAATTTTGGCCATTCAATTATAATTAAACCATTGCCAATTAAATCAGAAATATCGATATCATTAACTCTAAACATATCGATGTGATAGATATCAAAATTTGGACTTTCGTATTGATTCATGACTGTAAAGGTTGGAGAGGTTATATCTTCATCAACTCCAAGATTTTTTAGTAAATGCTTTGTAAATGTAGTTTTGCCGGCTCCAAGGTCTCCTTCCAGGAGTATTATCTCATTTCCTTTTAGATTTTTGGCAATCTCTTTTGTTAGCTTATCTAATTCTTCTAAATTCTTTATTATGATTCTTTCCATTAAAAAACCTTAAAAAATATTTATAGAATAAGTTATAATTATTTTAACATTTCAAACCAGGAGGCTTTTTTATTATGTTTTATGGCTCTATTGTTGCTTTAATTACTCCATTTAAAGATGGTACACTCGATAGACAAGGGTTAAAAAGATTAATAGAATTTCATATAGAAAATGGAACAGATGCTATAGTTGTAGCAGGAACAACAGGAGAATCTCCTACTTTAACATACGAAGAACATGAATTGTTAATAGAGCTTGCAGTTGAGTATGCAAACAAAAGAATTCCAATAATTGCCGGAACCGGTGCAAACTCAACTCATGAAGCCATTACTCTTACAAAGTTTGCAGAAAAAGTAGGAGCTGATGCTTCATTGCAAGTTGTTCCGTACTACAACAAGCCAACACAAGAAGGTATATATCAACATTTCAAAGCAATTGCAGAAGAAACAAACATACCACTAATTTTATACAACATACCATCAAGAACCGGTGTTGATATGCTACCTGAAACATTTGCAAGATTGTATGGTGACTTTCCAAACGTCATTGGAATAAAAGAAGCAACAGGTAATGTAGCAAGAGTTTCAGAAACTATATCTTTGACAAATGAAGATGTTTTAATATTATCCGGAGATGATGCATTAACATTACCAATGATGGCAGTAGGTGCAAAGGGCGTTATTTCTGTAGCTAACAACATAATTCCAAAAGAAATATCTCAGATGTGCAAGCTTGCATTAGAAGGAAAGTTTGAAGAGGCTAAAAAAATTCACAATCAGTATTGGGATTTATTTAAAGTTCTATTCATTGAGACAAATCCAATTCCTGTAAAAACAGCTGCATATCTCATGGGCTTAATAGAAAGCTTAGAATTAAGACTTCCACTTTATACAATGTCTAAATCTAACGAAGAGAAATTAAAGGAAGTTCTCAGAAAACATTCGTTAATAAAGTGAGGTCACGAGATTACTATTAAAAATTTTTTAAGTATTTTGGATAGAAATTAAGAAGTTCTTGTGTATATTCAAGAAAACCCTGCCAGATGGCAGGGATGAAATGGTTAGTTTCATTTATCTAATTCTTTTATCTCATTTAAAACATCTTGCGCATCTTTTTCCAAATACATAGATTTATAAAGATTGTATGCACGAGTATAATATTCTCTTGCTGTTTTTTTATCTCCATTATCTTTAAAAAGATCCCCAAAATATTTATAGCCATAAGCTTCCCCATATTTATCTCGAAGCTTTTTAGCATCTTCAAGACCTTCAGTAATGTACTTTTCTGCATTTCTGTAATCTTTCATTTTTCTATAGATATTTCCAAGGCTTAACTTATACATAAAAAACTTAAGATTATCTCTGTATTTCTCAAGTATTTTGATAGCTTTTTGATAGCAATTAGCAGCTTTTTGATAATCACCTTTTTTGTCATATATATCAGCTATTCTTCTACAAATAAATGCCTTTTCTTTTTCATCTATTTGCAAATCCAAAGACTTCTCTAAATAACTCAAGGCTTTATCTAATTGATTTTTTCTATCATACATATCAGCAATTTCGTTATAAATAGATGCCTTTTCTTTTCCGCTTATTGGTAAATCCAAAGATTTCTCATAATAACTTAAAGCCTTATCTAATTCTCCTTTACTTTCATACATACTAGCAATAACATTTAGTATTTGAACTTGCTTACTTAGATTTTTTAAATCTGCTGCTAAGTTTAAGCTTTTATTGTAATATAGCAGTGCATCATCAAATTTGCCAGCATCTTTAAAAAGATCTCCAATTTTTATATAAATATCTATCAGATCTTTTTTGTTTTTTACTACACTTTCTGCTTTCTTCATAGTTTCAATAGCAAGCTTAAAATCTTCAGTACAACTATAAGCTTCTGCTAAACAATAATATGCATTTAAATTCTTAGGATATTTTTTGACAGCTAATTTGCCATTTTCTATAGCACTTTCACAAAGACTTCTTGCATTGTAATACTCGCATGTTTCAATTTCCGGCTGAGCATAAGCAATACTTCCAGACAACAAAAGACCAAATAAAACAAAAGAACCTAAAGCTTTTTCCATGATTTCATGCCTCCAAAAATTTTTGTTTTATACTTAAGAAAACTTGCTTTCCCCTCATTTTCTGACATAAACTTAAGCAATTCATCAATCCATTCTGCTTAAATATATAAACTTCTAACAACAACGTACAAAAAATTATACATAAATCCAAACTCTTTTAGACAACAGATTAAAATTACCCTTATTTACCATTTCAAAATTTTTTAATAATTTTTACAGTCCCGTCCTATAACTCCATAAATGTTATAATAATTTTCAATTACTAAAGTCAGGAGCAATCAATGGAAGAAAAAATTTTAAAAGCCCATGGATTAAATGTTGAAGAATATAAAAGAATTGTAGAGTTGATAGGTAGAGAGCCAAACGAAATAGAGCTTGGAATTTTTGGAGCTTTATGGAGTGAGCATTGTTCGTATAAATCTTCAAAACCATTTTTAAAAGTATTTCCAACTAAAGCTGACTGGGTTATTCAAGGACCGGGTGAAAACGCCGGAGTTGTTGAAATTGATGATAAATATGCAGTTGCTTTTAAGATAGAGTCTCATAACCACCCATCATATATTGAGCCATTTCATGGAGCAGCAACAGGTGTTGGTGGAATTATCAGAGATATATTATCAATGGGTGCAAGACCAATAGCTTTAATGGATAGTTTAAGATTTGGAGATATAAGAAAAGACGGCACAAGAAAAGGAATAAAAGATGCTAAGCCTATTGTTAAAAGAGTTGTTGAAGGAATTGGATTTTATGGCAACTGTATAGGAGTTCCTACCGTAGGCGGTGAGGTCGTATTTGATGAAGTTTATGCAGGAAATCCGCTTGTAAATGCCTTCTGTCTTGGAGTTTTAGAAAAAGACAAAATGTTTAGAGCAAGAGCTACAAAAATAGGTCAAAAAATGGTAATGGTAGGGTCTTCTACCGGAAGGGATGGCATCCATGGTGCGACGATGGCATCGGCGGAATTTAGCGAAGAAAGTGAATCAAAAAGACCAAACGTTCAAATCGGCGACCCATTCTTTGGAAAAAGATTAATTGAATGTACGTTAGAAGTTATGGAAAAAGGATTGATAGAAGGATGTCAAGACTTTGGAGCTGCGGGACTTGCAGGTTCGACTTCGGAATTTGGAGCAAAATCCGGAATGGGTGTTAAGGTTTATCTTGAAAATGTTCCACTTAGAGAAGAAGGAATGACGCCTTACGAGATATTATTATCAGAATCTCAAGAAAGAATGCTTTATGCAGTAAATGATGAAAATGTAGAAGAAGTCATAAAAATAGCCAAAAAACATGGTCTTGAAGCGGCAGTAATTGGAGAAATAACGGATACAAAAAGAATGGAAGTATTCTACAAAGGAGAAAAGGTTGCAGACCTTCCAATCTCAGCTATTGTAGATGATGCACCTGTGTACAACAGACCAAGAAAAGAACCTGAGTATTTAAAACAAGTCAAATCATTTAATCAAAACAACCTACCTGAAGTAGATTTAGCTGAAGCTATAAAAAAAGTTTTATCATCTCCAACAGTTGCTAAAAAATCTTGGGTATACTCTCAATATGACCATGAAGTAGGAACAAATACAGTCTTTAAACCCGGTCATGATAGTGCAGTTTTAAGATTAAAATGGGTTGTTAGACCGGAAGTAAAAACAGAGAAAGGAATAGCAATATCTTCTGATGGAAATGGCAAAATCGTCTACTTAGACCCATACGAAGGCGGAAAAAGAGTTGTAGCAGAGGCGATTAGAAATGTTTATATAACAGGAGCAAAACCACTTGCAATAACGGATTGCTTAAATTGGGGAAATCCAGAAAATCCAGAAATCATGTGGCAGTTTGAACAAGCTACAAAAGGAATGGCTGATGCATGTAAAGAGCTAAATACACCGGTTATCAGCGGAAATGTCTCTTTATACAACGAAACAGTATTATCAGATAAGAGAATAAACATATATCCAACACCGATAGTGGTTGCAGTAGGAGTATTAGATAAAGTAGAAGACGCAATACCGTCATTCTATCAATCAGCAGGAGACTTGATAGCAATCGTTGGAGAAACAGAAAAAGAGCCAAACATAGCAGGAAGTGAGTATTTAAAAGAAATTTTTGATACAGTAGCGGGAAGTATCGGACAAATTTGTCTTGAAACAGAAAAAAAGCTGATGGAGTTTATTCATAAAAATAAAGACAAAATCAAATCAGCCCATGATGTTAGCGATGGTGGACTAATCACAGCTTTATTAGAGCCAGCATTTGGAGAAAGTCAAAAACTTGGTTTAGAGCTAAACATAGAAACAAAATACAGACCGGATTTTGAACTCTTTGACGAGCTTAGGTCTATAGTAGTTATATCATTAAAAGAAGATGATTTGAGAATATTAGAAGAAGAGGCTAAAAAATTAGGATTGGGCTTCAAAGTTGTCGGTAAAGTTTTAGAAGAAGATAAAATTTTATTAAAAGTTAATGAAAAAGTCATACTTGAAGAACCTTTAAGCAATTTGAAAAATTTGCATGAAAATGGGCTTAGTAAATTAATGGTTTAGCTTTATGAAAAACCTACCAATAGGCATTCAAACTTTTGAAAAGATTATAAATGAAAACTGCTACTATGTAGATAAAACACCTTTCATAAAGAAATTAGAACAGGGTGGATATTATTTTCTTAGCAGACCAAGAAGATTTGGAAAATCTCTATTTTTAGATACAGTCAAAGAAGCATTCTCGGGAAATAAAGAGTTATTTGAAGGTTTGTATATCTATGACAAATGGGATTGGAGTAAAAAGCATCCGGTTATAAAAATCGATTTTACAGAAGGAAATATTAAGACACCGGAAGATTTAAAAATCAAACTAACAGAAATGTTTATTAGCCTACAGAGAGAGTTTGACGTTGAGATTACTTTTCAGACATTTAGCGGTAAACTCGGTGAGCTTATTTATTCTTTGTATAAGAAATATAACCAACAAGTGGTGGTTTTAGTAGACGAATATGATAAACCAATCTTAGATGCAATAGAAAACATAGAGTATGCAAAAGAAAATAGAGAAATTTTAA
>NZ_JAPYVU010000016.1 GCF_028276765.1 Sulfurihydrogenibium sp. | reverse complement strand
TTATTAATAGGTTTTTAACAATGAATAATTATTAGCGTAGTGTATAATTAATTAAAGAAAAGCAATAAAACGTATGCAGAAAAAAATAGACTATTCTATGATTTTCTATTATTGGACAAAGCATATAATCACTTTATAATCCATACGGTTCAGATGTAACGTGTAAATAAAAATTTTTAAGGAGGTAAAGAAGATGGCTTTATAACCCACACGGTTCAGATGTAACTATTAGAAGGTATAGACGGTAGCGGCAAGACAACATCTTTATAACCCACACGGTTCAGATGTAACGTTGACAGTTCTCAAAGATAATAATACTCTTGCAGTGTCTTTATAACCCACACGGTTCAGATGTAACGAATACTTTACATCTTCTCCAAACTCAGACGAAAACTCTTTATAACCCACACGGTTCAGATGTAACTTTTCTATCAATAGAAAATTTCCGTCCGAGATAATCCTTTCTAACCCACACGGTTCAGATGTAACTGGTGTTAAGTTGTATGTCTTGGTTGAAAATTGATACTTTCTAACCCACACGGTTCAGATGTAACAATCGTTTTTATATCAATTTTTAGCTTTATTTTATGCTTTATAACCCACACGGTTCAGATGTAACTTATCTTATACTTCATAAAAGACTTAGCAATCCTTTCTTTATAACCCACACGGTTCAGATGGAACAGCTTGCGAAGGCTGTATCAAGTGCGTTATACCTTAACTTTATAACCCACACGGTTCAGATGGAACACTGTTTTTTTTGTTCTCAAGAGGTTTTTACCAAAACCTTTATAACCCACACGGTTCAGATGGAACAAATAAAAACCTTAAAAATGCCAAAAAGGAAGCTATTCTTTATAACCCACACGGTTCAGATGGAACAAAAAATGGAATACACAAGTTCACTCACCTTTATCTTCTTTATAACCCACACGGTTCAGATGGAACACCTAGAAAAACAAATAACCATACTAAACTCTATAGCCTTTATAACCCACACGGTTCAGATGGAACTCCAAGAAAAAATAATCCTAGTACCATGCTTAGTAACTTTATAACCCACACGGTTCAGATGGAACAGAGAAGCTATTGTAATGCCAGAGCAAGTATTACCGACTTTATAACCCACACGGTTCAGATGGAACGAAAAGAACAAGAACCACCCGAACAAGAACTGTCAAATCTTTATAACCCACACGGTTCAGATGGAACAAGCAGGTTTGTGTTGATAGATAGACTTAGCGATGAGACTTTATAACCCACACGGTTCAGATGGAACCCGTTAACTTTTAACTCAAAAATAAAATCGCTCACAACCTACTCTATCAATATTTTTATAACTATTATACCAAATATTTAAAAAACCTGCAAGTTGAAGTTTTTTGCAGCAAACCTCGATATACAGAAAATATATTATTATATTTTATCCTTTAACATCCCATCACAAGCCAACCGCTGAAAACCACAAACTCAGAAGCTCGCTGCAAATACCACTCCTTAACTTCCCGATCTCAAAAAATTTTAAAATAAAAAATTACAAATCTTCAAAAAATTAAGCATTAAAGAATTCAAAATTAAAAAATCTATTTCAACAAGCACTTACAACTACTTTTTAAAAAATCCATTCTAAACTATCACTACACAAGCTTAAATCAAACATCAAAAAATAAAATCACATTATCAATACTTTAGCTTTAATGACTTCTAAATCATCTCACTAAGTTATCAATCAATCAGATAAAAATCACTAAATAATTGATAAACCAAACTCCAACGTCTCACATCTCACGTTTCACGTCTCACGTTAAACAAGCTTGTGCAGATTACCTATTCAATTGCCAAGATTCAGTTAAAAAATTAAAAAGCTAATAATATACAAAAAATTTTCTACCTGTCAAGTAGAAAAAACAAGAGTGTTCCAAAATTCTCGTAAGCTTGCCTTTTCGTGTCATTCTAAGGCTGTAAGCCGAAGGATCTCCTCTTTTATTGTTATTTGAAAGGAAGAAAAGAACAAAAATAAGATTCTTCGCACAGCTACAGAATAACAACCTTGATTTTTACAAGCAGTTTCATTGATTACTTCCTCCATCTTTTCCTTTCCATTTTCTCTTCATACATTCTCCTATCAGCTAAGATTAGCATAAAATTTAAAATTTCTTCTTCATTTAAACTCTCTGGCTCTATTTCTTTTAAATTGACTACTCCATAGCTGAAAGAAAGATTGAAATCTTTAAAAGCTTCTTCAAAAACTTTTCTAACTTCTTCAATTCTGTCTTTATTTGAAAGATTTTCAATAACTACAACAAACTCATCACCGCCAATTCTTGCGATAATATCATAATCTCTGAATGTTTGTTTAAATAATTCTGCAACCTTTTTAAGAACCTCATCTCCTTTGGCATGCCCATAATTATCATTGATTGGTTTAAAATTATCAAGGTCTATAAATATTACTGAAAAATCTCTATTTTCTCTTAATCCTTTTTTAATTGACTTAACTACAAAATCTTCAAAATACTGTCTATTGTATAGACCTGTTAAAGAATCTTTTACTGCCATTTCATATGTTTCTTTATAGACTCTTTCTCTGTTAGCTATAAAATAATCGTATTTTTTAGTAACTTCATTAAGTAAGCTTTGGAGAATTTTTATTTTTACTTCTTCCCTCATCTTTCTTTCACCGCCAAAAGTAATGAAGTTTCGTTATAAAGTTTTAGCTTTTTATAATATTTGTCAGGTCCTATTTCTCCAAATGTAAAAAATCCAAACAATGGACAGTTTAATACTGACGTATAAATTTCTGGTTCTTGGTTTTGTTTATCTTCAAGAACATACTGCCTTGCTATACATGAAAAATTAACTGCAAAATCTGGATGATTTATAATACTTTTAATCTGTTTTGCAATTTTTAGATCTTCTTCAAGAAGTTCATCCGGCGTTGCAAAGGATAGTTTAAAATGTTGCCCTTCTTTTATTTGTCCGAAAAACTCTACATAATCTTTACTGACTTCTTTAAACGTTCTTAAAGTTGCAACATAGCCATCTTCTTCATCAAGAATATTTATTGGACAATACCATAGATATTTGATATCTGGATTTTCAAAATTTCCCAAAAAGTTTTGAACTATGTAAGAAAAATTTTTACCATCATCAACAGTGTAAAGTTTGTATCCATCGGCTTTTTTAATTTCATAAGTAATTCCATAGGGTTTAAAACCAAGAGCTACGCCAATGTTATAGTTTACATTATCAAATGTAAGAATAAAAAAACCATTTTTTATCACTGTATTATCTACAAACTGATAGGTTAACACTTCGTTATTTTCTTTATTTCCAGAAGATATGCCACCAATTATATTCTTTATAGGCCAATAATTTAGATTTTCTGAAAGTTTTTCAATAAAAAGTCCAAATTTTTCTTCACAGAAACCACCAATTATCACATGAAGCTTATCCTTAAAAGCATTTAGATAGTTTGAAGTTTTCTCTAATACATCTTCTTTATCAATATCTTCTACATAAAAAAGATTTATTTTTCCTTCTTTTTCAAACTTTATTACCGCTACAACAACTCCATCAACTATATTTTCATTTTCAAAAGCATTAACAGCATGAAAGCCGGCATAATTATTTGTTTGAAATATCTTTTCTATTAAGTAAGGCAAATCTTTATAGCCATATTTTGGATGGATAGAAAAAATCAGAAAATCATAACTATCAAATCTTTTATCTATCTTGTCCTTTAATTCTTTAAGAGCAAAGAAAAAAGATTTTTTGCTTGAAGAAAAAACTTCTACTATCATCTTACTCCCCTTTTCCAAATCTTACCATCACAATAGCCCATTGGGTTTCATTTGCACTTATCGGATTAAATTTCCATTTTTTTAAATATTTTATAACAGCTGTATCTATCTCTGTATCTCCTGTAATATTGATTAATTCCACTTTTTCAACGTTTCCGGATGGGCTAATCCATATTTTGGCTTTTACTGATGGCTGTGATATGGATGACGTAAGCTTTGGTGGAGGTGGCTTATATAATAAACTTCTGCTTAATGCCGTTCCTTCTACTGATTTGTCTATATCTGATAATTTTTGCCCAAAAGATAGACTTTCTTCTTGGTTTGATTTTTGTACCCCAGACCCTTCCGGATTTTTACCAATCTGGCTTAAAAGTTTTAGATTTTCATCTTCAATCTTTAATGTTTCTTTTTTTATATGAGATTCTTGATGTTTATCTTGAATTTTTTCTGCCGGCGTTGCTTTTGATACAATCTCTTTTTTCTCTATTTGATTTACTTGAGGCTTGTTAACCGGAAGATCTTTTTTCTCTTTATTTACAATAGGATTTTTAACTTTTACTTCTTCTTTTTTTGTCTGAACCGGTATTTTTTTGACTTCTACTTTTTCTATCTCTTTTCTTATTTCCTCAATTTTAATCTCAATGGGTTTTTGAGTATCTATACTTAAAGTCGGAAATGGAACGATTTTTAGAAAAATGTATAAGGTAATGTGAATTATTAACGATACCTGAATTCCAACTATTAAAATTTTCCTGTCTTCGTATAATGAGTTTTGCATACTTTAGCCGTGTGTGGTTAAGTAATGAAATATTAAATACAAAACTCCGATAAATATCAATAATTTTATAATGATTCTAAAAGCAAGACCAACTAATTTCATTACTAAATATGCTACGATAAGGATTATTACAAGTTTTATAAAATCTACGTCATTCATTACCTAATCCTCTTTGTGTATAAGTCCTGTTAGTTTGGAAAAAATTATAAAATTCTTCAGTTTGTTGTTTACTGACAAAAACTCCTAAGCGGCGTCATTCTGAGCATAGCGAAGAATCTCCTCTTTTCTCTTTATTCCTTTCAAATAACATTAAAAAAGAGATCCTTTGGCTTTGCAGCCTCAGGATGACGGACAAAAGTAATTTATCCTATTCTCTTAATTATTTCTTCTGTCATCTCAGCAGTGTTTACTCTTTTAGTACCGGGAGACCAGATATCGCCTGTTCTGTATCCATCTTCAAGAACTTTTTCTATTGCCCTTTCTATGTCTCTTGCAGCTTCTGGAACTTTACATGTTATTTCAAGCATCATTGCTGCAGATAAGATTGTTGCTATTGGATTTGCAATTCCTTTTCCTGCTATATCCGGTGCTGAACCGTGGATTGGCTCATAAAATGCATATCTTTCTCCAATGCTTGCAGATGGAAGCATTCCAAGACTGCCGGTTAAAGCTCCGGCTTCATCAGATATAATATCTCCAAAAATGTTTCCGGTTACTATCACGTCAAAATCTTTTGGCCTTCTGATAAGCTGCATAGCACAGTTATCTACATACATATGCTCAAGTTCTACATCTGCATAGTCAGCATGAACTTCGTTTACCACTTCTCTCCATAATCCGCTGACTTCTAAAACGTTTGCTTTATCTACGCTTGTAACTTTCTTTCTTCTATTTCTTGCAAGTTCAAAAGCAAGCTTAGCAATTCTTTTGACTTCGTGTTCATAATAAATCATTGTGTTATAGCCAACTCTTTCACCATTTCTAATTTCTCTTCCTCTTGGTTCTCCAAAGTAAACATCCCCTGTTAACTCTCTTAAAACTACTAAATCAACCCCTTTAATAATTTCTGGCTTGAGCGGTGAAGCATCTAATAAAGGTTCGTATGATTTTGCCGGTCTTATGTTTGCAAAAAGCTCAAGTTCTTTTCTGATTCTTAGCAATCCTTTCTCAGGTCTTTTGTCTGTTGGTAAGTTGTCCCATTTTTCACCACCTACAGCACCAAATAAAATTGCATCGCTTTCTTTACATATCTTTAATGTTTCCGGTGGTAATGGGTTTCCTGTCTCATCAATAGCAGCACCACCAACAAGCCCAAATTTGTACTCAAAAGTTAATCCATATTTTTTAGCTACTACATCAAGAACTTTTAATGCTGAGTCAATAATCTCCGGTCCAATTCCATCACCGGGTAAAACTGCAATTTTAAAATGTTTTTTCATATAAATCCTCCTACTTTATTTAAATTTTAAACTAATATGCCTAGGGCTAAAAATTCAATAAAAGTATGAGATTCTTCGCTTCGCTCAGAATGACAAATAAGGTAATTGTTAACATGCTTCCACTTTCTCTGTCATCCTGAGGCCGTAAGGCCGAAGGATCTCTTTTTTTAAATTCTATAAAACCACTAATTTCTCACCCCAAGGTATATACATCCTCCTACTTTATTTAAATTTTAAACTAATATCAAGCCATTTGGCAGAATGAATTACTGCTCCGGTTGATATAAAATCCGGTCCTGCTAATGCATAATCTCTTATATTTTCTATTGTTATATTTCCGGATACTTCAACAAGCTTTGACTTATTAATAAGTTTTACTGCTTTTTTTACATCTTCAGCAGACATGTTATCAAGCATGATAACATCAACAGGATTTTTTAATGCTTCTTCAAGCTGGTCAAAGTTTGAAACTTCAACTTCTATCTTAACCATCGGTGAGACTTTCTTTTTAATCTGATTTACTGCTTCTGTTATTGAACCGGCTAAAGCTATATGATTATCTTTTATCATTACCATGTCATAAAGTGCAAATCTGTGATTATCTCCACCACCAACTTTTACAGCGTACTTTTCAAAGGCTCTAAATCCTGGGGTCGTTTTTCTTGTGTCCAGTAGTTTAACACCTGTATCTTTTATTTTTTCTACGTATTTGTTTGTTAAGGTTGCTATTCCGGAAAGTCTTTGAACGATGTTTAAGCTTAATCTTTCAGCTTTTAAAATGCTTTTACCACTGCCATAGACTATAGCTAAAATGTCTCCTTTTTTTATGGACGCTCCATCTTTTACAAAATTTTCAAGCTTACAACCACCTACCAAATTATAAACTTCCTTTGCAAACTCAATTCCGGCTAATACTCCTTCTTCTTTTGCAATCATGTAAGCTTCTATATATCTATCTGTATCTAAACTATCTGTTGTTATATCCCGGTGTCCTATATCTTCTTCTAAAAACTCTAAAAGCTTTTTTCTTACGAAATTTTTGTCCAGCATCTTAGAACGGTCTCACAATTACTAAAATCACTATTAAAATTAACAATACTGTTGGTATTTCGTTGTATATTCTGAAAAATTTGCCGGATTTATCGCATGCATCTTTTTCAAACCTTCTTCTAACATATTCATTATGAAAGAAATAAGCTATCAAAATCGCCACTAATGTTAGCTTTGCATGAAGCCATCCGCCGGATTTAAAAAGCCCAGGGTTCATAAATATCATGCTTAAGCCTGTAATTAGAGTAATGACAAACGCCGGAATTCCGATTACATAAAAAAGTCTCTTTTCCATTATCTTAACAATCTTAACAAACTCTTTATTATCTTTGTTTTCTGCATGATAGACAAAAAGCCTTGGCAGATAAAATAAAACCGCCATCCAAGAAACCATAAAGATTATATGTATAGCTTTTATCCATAGATACATTCGCAAACTCCTAAGTGTGTTTGTTTATCTATTATATAATATCAAAAAAGCACTGTAAAAACTTTTGTAGGTTTATCTTTGCATAAGTAGTTAATGAATTGCCGTTGTAATGAATGAGTAAGAGAAAATGGATGGAGATTCTTTACCGGCTGCAGAATGACAATGTTGATTTTTGTAAACGGAGGCGTTACTCCTTTAGAAAACGTTGAAATTTTGTAAAAAAATAGCTAACAGTTCTAAATTTTCTGTAATACAGTCATAAAGTAAGCAACTTATCTTTAATCAAATCTACAGTATATTTTAGCTTTCTATCTTTTTCTATCATTTCCTTTATTTTATTTGCAGCGTTTAAAATTGTTGTATGGTCTTTTCTATGAAAATGTCTTGCTATTGAAGATAATGATTCATTAGTTAACTCTTTTGACAAGTATATTGCTATCTGTCTTGCAAGTACAGATTTTTTATCTCTTGAGCTTCCAACTATTTCTTTTATATCAATATTGAAATAATTACATACTTCATTTTGAATTCTCTCTACAGTTAACGGCTGTACTTCATTTGCTTCTAATACATCTTTTAATATAGTTCTTGCAACGTCTAAAGTTATTGGTCTGCCCATTATTTCGCTGTAAACTTTCAACCTTTTTATCGAACCTTCCAGTTCTCTAACGCTTGTATTTACTGTTTTTGCAATAAATAGAACTACATCCCTTGAGAACTCTATGTTTAATTCTTTCATTTTCTTTAGTGTTATGTTAATCTTTGTTTCTAAATCCGGCTTGGTTATTTCAACAATTAACCCACTGCTAAATCTGCTTATCAATCTTTTTTCTATTCCGTTTAATTTAGAAGGTGGTTGGTCTGAGGATAAAATGATCTGTTTTCCAAGGCTGTATAAAACGTTAAAAATATGATAGAACTCTATTTGTGTTCTTTCCTTTCCAACTAAAAATTGTATATCGTCAATAAGTAGAAGGTCTACTTCTCTGTACTTTTTCCTAAACTCTAAAATCATTCCTTTTTCTAAGTATGAAAAGAGCTCAGAAGCAAACGTGTCTGCTGTTGTGTAAATGATTTTTGCTGTTGAGTTTTTTGCAAGGATATAATAAGCTGTTCCCTGTAATAAATGAGTTTTACCAAGTCCAACATCTCCGTAAATAAAAAGTGGATTATAAATTTTTCCTAAATTTTCTGCAGCAGCTAAACAAGCTTGAAATGCAACTTTATTATTATTTCCAACCACAAGATTATCAAAAGTATATTTTGGATTTAATGATAAATATTGGTAAAAATCTGCTTCTTCAAAGTTTTTTAAACTCTTGTCTTTCTTTGCTTTTTTTAGAGAGTTATCCTTTAAAGAAATAACATGGATTTTTACGTTTCTCCCAACAACTTTATTCGCTGAAATTTCTATATTTTCTAACATTTCTGTCTCTATCCAACTTTTGTAAATGTTGTCTGGAGTATAGATATATATATTTCCTTCGTTGTAGTATACCTCTTCAAGAGAATTTAGTATTGTATACGATGTGTTATCAATTTTTCCCTTTAGGTCATATAAAATAGATTGCCAAAGTTTAGACTCGGTAATGTTGACGTTTGAAATATTTTCAGCATTATTTTTACTCAAATCCATTCTCCACTCCTTTATTCGTTTTAGGGATATCCATTATATTTCCCTTTGGATAGATTTTAAAAATTTTTTTATTTGACTTTTAAAATTTTTGTGATAGAATAAATAAAATTATATAATTTGGAAAAAATATAAGTTTAACAAAGACTTGGTTGATTTTTACTTGAAAAATCTTGTTTATTTCATTAAGAAAATTTAACGACTTAAAACACTCTTCAGACTAAAGTCTTTCAGGATGACACGGAAAGGTAAGCTTACGAAAATTTAGAAACACCCTTAAGCCGTAACAGAAAAACGTTTCACTTCTTATGTTTCATGCCCCAGGTTTGAAAGATAATCTCTTAACTCTTGTCTTTTATCTGTAATGACAAACGCTTCTTGGACTGTTGACCCTTTTTTTAGCAATAACTTTGCACCTGTTTCAGTGTCATACTGATATTTTATAATTTTATCCCCTTTTTGAGCCTTTGGACTTGTGTATATTCTTCCTGGTATTACGGACTTAGCAAGCCCCATTTCTACCAGAGCCTGCAAGTCCTTTTCAAAATCCTCAATGATAGAGTGTTCTCTTTTTACGCCTTTTTTTCTGTATTTCATTTTAGAATGGTTTTTCTGGAACGCTTTCCCAATCTTTTAAAAATCTTTCTAAGCCAATATCTGTAAGTGGATGTTTGGCCAGTTGTGCAATTACACTGTATGGAATTGTTGCTATATCTGCTCCAATCATTGCGGATTCTATTACATGAACAGGATTTCTGACAGATGCTACAATAATTTCAGATTTAAAATTATAATTATCTTTGATTTGCTTGATTTGTCTTATTAAATCCATACCGGTATGGCTAATATCATCCAATCTGCCTACAAAAGGAGATATATAAGATGCTCCAACCTTCATAGCTAATAAAGCTTGGGCTGGAGAGAATACCAATGTAACGTTAGTCTTTATTCCTTTACTTTCAAAGTAACTTACCGCCTTTAAACCTTCCGGCGTCATTGGAATCTTGATAACAACATTTTTACCAAGTTCTGCAAGCTTTTCGCCTTCTTTAATCATGCCTTCTGCATCTGTGCTTGCAACTTCCAAGCTAACTGGTCTATCCGGCACTTCTGCCAATATGCCTTTTACCACATCCCAAAATGGTTTTTTAACCTTTGCGATTAATGTTGGATTAGTTGTTACTCCATCAAGAAAATGTAATCTGTTTGCTTCTCTAATTTCATTCACATCTGCTGTATCGATGAAAAACTTCATTTATTATTACCTCCTATTATGTTTTTGTAATTTTCATAAAATCTTGTGTTTAGCCAGTTAATATCAAACCATTCTACCGGATTAACCTCTATTCCGTTAACCAAAACTCCGTAATGTAAATGGTCTCCTACAGCCAATCCTGTCGTTCCTGTTTTTCCTATATACTGACCTTTTTTTACTGTTTTACCTTCTTTAACTGCAATTTCACTTAAATGAGAGTATAACGTATAAACACAAAGACCATGGTCAATAATTATACTATTGCCATATATACCCAAAAATCCAGTAAAAACAACTTTTCCGTTGTTAGATGCTTTAACCGGTGCATTTTTTACAGACGCAAAATCAAACCCTTTATGATAAGCATCTGCTCCTTCAATGATTTTACCGTTATATCTGTATTTTCTATAATCAGCAAAACCGCCAAGCTTTGCAGCATTTTCTAAATATATAAACTCTCCTTCAAACATCGGATACACATTTTTACATTCACTTGCAATCTTATGGATAAGGCTTTCATTTTTGTTTCTTATAACGGTATTAACATACTTGAACAATTCAATTTTATCCGGAATGTCTTTATCTGAAAGTGGCTTTATTTTTGTGTCTATAAAATTATCATCAATATCTAAAGTGGATTGTGAGTAATTTACTTTTTTGAAATTGTAAGGAATTGAATTTACTGTTTTATTATCTGCATTGTCTAATGCTTCTAAATAGATAGGTTTTTTATCATTATAAAAATAAGGGAGGCTAAAAGGACATACATAAGTGTTATTTAAGTTTAAACATTTAAAACTAAGATTTTCTATCTTTATGTTTAAAGATTTTAAGTCTTCGGACGATTTAGCAAATACAAAACCTGTTCCGCCGTTTATTAAGTTTTGAGTGAATGCTAATATAGAAATTGAAGGTGGTGTAAAATCAATTTTAACATCTTTTGTCAATACTTTTGTATTTTTAAGTACGGAACCATCTCTTGCTTCTATCTCTAAAACAGCATCTCCTTCAATCAAGCCAAGACTCTTGGGTTTAATATTTACATTTAAAAATACCTCTTTTTGATTATCCATACTTTGTTCAAAAACTTTAATTTTATGATTATTTTGTGAAATATATACCTTTAAATCTCTTATACCCGGCTTATCGTCTGAGGCTTTAACTGATATAACAGCATTCTCTCCCAAAGACAGGGTTTTATTCAGTACTGTAATCTCAGGCTTTGAAAAGTTTATTTTTCCTAAGATGAATAAAATAATAAACCCTATTAAAATAAGTAGGATTAAAAATAAGCTTTTTTTCATCTACACTCCTTCATTTATTTGTCTTGTTAAGAAAGATTTTCTTGCTATGTATTTGTTGTAAGCATCTATGTAGGCTTTAATGCTTGCTTCTATTATGTCTGTAGATGTTCCTTTTCCGGAGGCTATGTGCTCAGAATCTTCGAATCTGACAATAACTCTCACTTCACCCATTGCATCTTTACCTGAGCTTAAAGACCTGATAGTGTAGTCCATAAGCTTTCCTTTTATGTTTAAAGCTTTTTCCAAAGCATTGAATGCACAGTCTATCGGACCATCTCCGCATGCGGTTGAGATTACCTCTTGCCCTTCCTTTTCTATCTTTACAGTCGCAGTTGGAATAACGTTATCACCGCTGATTACATGGAAGTATTTTAGTTTTGCCTCTTGGTCAAACTCTGAAAACTCTTCTAAGATTAAAGCTTCTATATCTTCATCAAATACTTCTTTTTTCTTGTCTGCTAGTTTTTTAAACTTTTGGAACAATGTGTCTATTTCACTTTCTGATAAGGTTGTATAGCCAAGCTCTTCCAATCTTGCTTTAAATGCATGTCTTCCGGAGTGTTTTCCAAGAACAATTTTAGATTTTGGTACACCTACATCCTCAGCTCTCATTATTTCATAAGTTTCTCTATGTGCAAGAATTCCATGTTGATGTATACCTGCTTCGTGGGCAAAAGCATTATCTCCAACGATTGCTTTGTTTGGTTGCACAAAACTTCCTGTAATTCTGCATAATAATCTACTTGTCTTGTAAATTTCTTTTGTGTTTATAGTTGTATAAACATCTTTAAAGTAATCATGTCTTACTTTTATAGCCATTACAACTTCTTCAAGTGCAGCATTACCAGCCCTTTCACCAATTCCATTTATAGTTGCGTGAACCTGTCTTGCTCCATTTTTTACAGCAGAGAGGGAGTTTGCAACCGCTAATCCTAAATCGTTATGACAGTGAACGCTAATTACAGCCTTATCTATATTTGGGACGTTATTTTTAATATCTGCTATCAACTTTCCAAACTCTTCCGGAATAGCATAACCAACAGTATCAGGAACATTTATCGTCTTAGCTCCTGCATCTATAACAGCTTCAAAAACTCTATACAAAAATTCTCTTTCAGACCTAAAAGCATCTTCCGCAGAAAATTCAACATCATCTGTAAATTTTAAAGCATACTTTATTGCTTTTACAGCTCTTTCTAAAACTTCCTCCGGCTTCATTCTTAACTTATACTGCATATGAATAGGAGATGTTGCTATAAATGTATGAATTCTTCTGTTTTCTGCTGGAGATAGGGCTTCTCCTGCTTTTTCTATGTCTGACTCTAATGCCCTTGCCAAGGAGCAAACTTTTGCATTTTTTACTTCCTGGGCAACTCTTTTAATAGCTTCAAAATCTCCTTCAGATGCAGCAGCAAAACCAGCCTCAATAACATCAACGCCGAGTTTTTCAAGCTGTAAAGCCATCTTTACTTTTTCTTCAACTGTCATTGAGAAACCAGGTGCTTGTTCACCATCTCTTAAAGTTGTATCAAATATAATTAACTTTTCCATTTTGATCCTCCATAAAGTTATAAAAAAGCATTATTAATAAAAGATAAAATATGATAACATAATAAGAAATTCAAGAAAAATGCGCTATGGAGAGTGCAAAACTGTTCCAAAATTCTCGTAAGCTTACCTTTTCGTGTCATCCTGAAGCTGTAAGCTGAAGGATCTCCTCTTTTTAAAATAAGAATAAATGAGATTCTTCGCTTCGCTCAGAATGACAATGTGGATTTTAGGAATAGTCTCTATTTAGAAAGTGCTGTAAAATTTTAGTAAGTTTTAAGTTTATCTTTGACGGTCATCATGGGGGCTTTAGTTCGAAGAATTTCTTTTTTTAAGAAAGTAAAAGTTAGAGACAATTCATGAATTGCTGTTATAGCGTAAATGATAGTTAATTAATTTTTTTCAACAAAAAGATTTTATCAAAGGCCCCCCGAAAAGGGGGACACTCTAAGGGTTTTATTTCATTCTTCTTATTCTTCTTGCTAACACGTAGGTTGGGACAAGTAGCCATGTAAAGATGTTCCACAGGCCTGTCATAGGAGATACGGAGCCAACCATAGAACATCCGCCACCGCCACCACCAGAAGTGCTACCACTGCCAGTACCAGAGCCGCTACCAGAACCACCGCCACTATTGCTTGCTGTAAAGTTAGCGGAGCATGTTTTGTTAGCGGTGATGTTTATGCTGCATGTTGTATTGGTGCCACAACCAGAGCAATCACCAGTCCATCCTGCAAAGGTATAGCCAGTGTTTGGTGTAGCGGTCAGTGCTACTGTACCTGAGAAGTCTATAGAGCATGCAGAGCCACCGGAGCCACAGTTTATACCCCCAGGGCTTGATGCAACATTTCCGTTTGTAGGTTTTGGACTAATGAACAGAATGTAGCCAGACGTCAAACCAGCAGACAATCTTGCCACAAAGGCGTCATAGCGACCGCCCAAGCTTCCCTGTGCCCCGCCAGAAGTATTAGGAAAGTCGGTGGAATAAGTTCCTCCTACTACATAGATATCACCAGTTGAAGGATGAATAGCAAGAGCATTAGCCCAATCATTATTGCTTCCACCTAGGTAGGTAGACTGAATGATTTGAGTAAGGTTTGAGTTTAGTCTTGCAACGAAAGCATCGCTATTGCCTGCATAACTTCCCTGTGCTCCACCGGTAGTTTTAGGAAAGTCGCTTGAATCAGTCCATCCTGCTACATAAATATCACCCGTTGAAGGATGAATAGCAATGGTATCAGTCTTATCTTTATCGCTTCCTCCCAGGTAAGTAGACTGGATAATCTGAGTAAGGTTTGAGTTTAGTCTTGCAACGAAAGCGTCATAATCTCCACCACCAAAGCTTCCCTGTACTCCACCAGTAGTATTAGGAAGGTTGGTTGAGCTAGTCTTTCCTGTTATATAGATATCACCGGTTGAAGGGTGAATAGCAAGGGCAAGAGCCATATCATCATTGCTTCCACCTAAATAGGTAGACTGGATGATTTGAGTAAGATTAGAGTTTAATCTTGTAACGAAAGCATCATTATTGCCAGCATTACTTTTCTGTGCTCCAGTGGCGAGAAGATCGGTAGAATTAGTGTAACCTGCTACATAAATATCACCAGTTGAAGGGTGAATAGCAAGGGAGCCGACCACATCAATCTTACTTCCACCTAAATAGGTAGACTGGATGATTTGAGTAAGATTTGAATTTAATCTTGCAACGAAAGCGTCGTTAACGCCTCCACCATAACTTCCCTGTGCTCCACCGGTAGTGTTGGGGAAATTAGTGGATTCAGTTCCTCCTACTACGTAGATATCACCCGTTGCGGGATGAATGATAAGCTCATTGATCCAATCATCCTTACTTCCACCTAAATAGGTAGACTGAATGATTTGAGTAAGGTTTGAGTTTAGTCTTGCAACGAAAGCATCGCTATTGCCTGCATAACTTCCCTGTGCTCCACCGGTAGTTTTAGGAAAGTCGCTTGAATCAGTCCATCCTGCTACATAAATATCACCCGTTGAAGGATGAATAGCAATGGTAGTGGCAAAATCGGAATCGCTCCCACCCAGATAGGTAGACTGGATAATCTGAGTAAGGTTTGAGTTTAGTCTTGATACAAAGGCATCGATACCGATGCTTCCGCCACCAAGGCTTCCCTGCGCTCCGCCGGTAGTTTTAGGAAAGTTGGTTGAAGAGGTAACTCCCGCCACATAGATATCACCTGTTGTAGGATGAATAGTAAGGGTGTATGCGGTATCGCCATCACTTCCCCCCCAAATATGTAGACTGTAAGATTGGGTCAATCACAATAGGCAAGCTTGGGTCTGCTTTTGCAACCACAAAGCTGTAGCGGTTTTTATCAATTAGCTTGTATGAGACTTCTACTGGAAGTTTTTTGCCGTCTTTTTCCTGCCATGCTACAGGCTTGGATAGCTTTAAATCTCCCAAATCAGTTTTGATAATTATCTCTCCATCCTTGGAAAGCTTTAAACCTTTTGCACCATTTAGCTGTACTTGAATTTTAGAAGGGTCAGCACCAGGCTTGACGTAAAATAACCTTTCTACTGTCTTTTGAGTAGCTTTCAGCTTTACTTCTATTCCAGACCATACTTCACCTAAAGAAACATACCTGTAAGTAGAAAGTCCAGATTTGTGCTTGGAAGGGTCGTTGCCTATAAAGTAGTTTACTTTTGTTCCAAGCTCCTCTTCTCCCTTTATAGCTTGAACCTTACCATCTACCCAGCGTTCAGAAACCACCCAGCTTTTGGTAGGACATGTTTTGATTTTTGCTGTTTTTTCTTTACATTCTTCTTTCTTGACTGCTACATGCAAAAGCTCACCATCCTTAGTCACCCATGTAGTGCCAAAATATCCCGGAGCAGAAAAGAGAGCTCTTTGATCCCACTGTCCTTCGTTTTTAACCCATCCACGCTCCAAGGTAGCAAGCTTAGCAGAAACAGCTTCCTTGGAAGGCATTGAAGGAGTAGATGAAGGATTTGTCTTAGCCAAGCTTCTCAAAGCAGTTGATTGACTGCCTGCAAACCAAACTAAAAACGGCAAGCCTACAATCAGCGCAAGAGTTAAAAACGCTTTTTTTGACATGACTTAACCTCCATGCAAAATTTTTCCACTTAATACAACTAACTCTTTCAATTAAAAAATAATCTTCAATCAGCTAACCCCCCTTCAAAGAATGGCTGGAATACTTTAACAAAGTAGGTTTTATTCCCCTCAAATGGTTATTCTTTTGCTATTTTTTAGAGTCAATTTATATTATACACAATCATTTTATCTTTATACAAAATTTAAACTAGTTATTTGGAAAAAGTATGATATAAATCATAAATCTGTTGGGGGATGTTCCAAAATTTTTGTAAACTTACCTTTCCTTGCCTTACTGAGGCCAAAGGCTGAAGGATCTCTTTTTGATTTTTTGACTTGAAAAGAAAAACAGGAGATTTTTTGCTTCGCTCAGAAATATGGTTTTTAACTTTAATCAACGAAAACCTTAATCTTTGTCTAAGAATATTCTTGATGCTGTTGTTCCTCTTTGACCTTGATACTTACCTCTATATGGTTTTTCCGACCTATCTTCCATTTTTGCAAAAACAAGCTGACAGATTCGCATTCCAGGATAAATTTTTATTGGAATACTGTTTGCATTGTAAAACTCTAAGGTTATGTTGCCTTCAAATCCAGCATCCACCCAGCCGGCATTTTCAATAAATAAGCCAAGTCTTCCTAAGGAAGACCTTCCTTCTACAAATGCAGTCAAAAAGTCCGGAAGTTTTATATACTCTATCGTTGTAGCAAGAACAAACTGTTTTGGTTTGATGATAAACCCTTCTTCTGTAGCTATCTCTTTTATAAGTCTATTGGAAAAATAAGGGTCTCTTACATCTATTATTTCTATGTCTTCTGGATAAATCAAAAACTCATTTCCAAGCCTTAAATCAACAGAAGAGGGCTGAATTTGGATGTCATCAATAGGATTTATCTCAAGTAAACCTTCGCTTATATATTTTCTAATTGTCTTGTCATTTAAAATCATTGTACTATATTATAACAAAATTTTTTTATGAGGTAGTTAAATTGAAAATATATTTAAACCTAAAAGAAGAGCTTAAAAAAGAACCTTTTAAAGAGCTTGAATTTAATATTCCCATGAACGAGTTAGATTTGCCACAAGAGTATATCGTAAAAGAAGGGCAAAGTGTATCTGTAAAATTACATTTACTTAAAGACAAGGATGGCTATGTTATCACAGCTATCTTCAACACATCTATTTTAATGCACTGTGATAGATGTTTAACTGAATTTTCTCAAAAGTTTAATATTAGTGAAAGTATTTTATTTACAAAGAAACACCCAAAACATCAGGAACTTTCAGAGGCTGAGTTATACTCTGAATACTTAGAAGATGAAGAAAAATTTGATGTGTATGATTTTATCAGAGAGGAAATCCTTGTAAATACTCCGATGAAGCTACTTTGTAATGAAGATTGTAAAGGTTTGTGTCCTTACTGTGGAGCAGATAAGAACGCTACTCAGTGTGATTGTGAAGAGAAAATAAGAAGAAAGTTGTCTCCTTTTGCTAAATTAGAGTCTCTTAAATCTTAAATTTTTGATATAATATATTCTTTAAAATTGAAAAAAGGAGGCTTTTAATATGGCAGTACCTAAGAGGAAAAAATCTAAAGCAAAAACAGCTATGAGAAGAGCACAATGGAAATTAAAAATGCCCGGACTTTCTATCTGTCCTGAGTGTGGTCAGCCAAAAGCTCCTCACAGAGTTTGCTCTCACTGTGGATATTACAAAAACAAAGAGGTCATTGAGGTCGTATAAGTGTTTATAGCTTTAGATGCAATGGGAGGAGATTATGCTCCTCTCTGTAATATTAAAGGTGCAATAGAGTTTGCAAAAGAGTATAAAATAGGTGTATATTTAGTAGGAAAGAAAGAAGTTTTAGAAGAGGAAATAAAAAAAAATAATCTTTCAATAGAAAATCTTCCGATTCAAATCGTAGATGCTCCTGAAGTCATTGAAATGCACGAATCTCCATCCATAGCTCTAAGAAAAAAAAGAAACTCTTCTATGCATATTGCAGGTAAATTAGTCAGAGAAGGTAAAGCTCAGGCTTTTGTGTCTGCCGGAAATACCGGTGCTGCAATGAGCATAGGAAAGTTTATTATTGGAGCCGCAGAAGGAATTGAGAGACCGGGTATAGCAGTAGCATTTCCAAACAAAAAAGGAACAAGAACCGTACTAATTGATGTTGGTGCTAATGTAGACAGTAGACCAAGACATCTTTTATACTTTGCAGTAATGGGTCATACTTACGTAAAAGAAATCCTTAAAACATCTGATAATCCAAAAGTGGGAATTTTAAGCATCGGAGAGGAAGAAGGAAAAGGCAACGAGCTTGTAAAAGATACCTATCCACTGCTTAAAATGACAAAACTAAATTTTATTGGAAACGCAGAAGGTAGAGATATTTTCACCGGCGATTTTGATGTTATTGTTTGTGATGGATTTGTTGGGAATGTTGTATTAAAAACAAGTGAAAGCCTCGGAATGATTATTCTTGAAATGATAAAAGAAGAAGTAGAAAAAAGCATTATATCTAAAATTGGTGCAGCTTTAATTTTGCCTGCTTTAAAAAGATTTAAGAAAAAAGCAGATTTTACGGAATATGGCGGTGCTCCTTTGCTTGGCACTAAGGGAACATGTATAATAACTCATGGAAGAGCAGATGAAAAAGCTATAAAAAATGCATTACGATTTGCTTCTGAATTTGTAAATCACGATTTTAATAAAAAACTCCTTGAAAATATCAACACGCTAATTCCTCAAGAGTTGATAAAAGGAAAAGAAGAAGAAGTTTACGGAGAAAACAATGTCCAGTGAGATAAAAGGCATAGGAATGTATGTTCCTGAAAGAGTTTTAACTAACCATGATTTAGAAAAAATCCTTGATACATCGGATGAATGGATTACAACAAGGACCGGAATAAAAGAAAGAAGAATAGCGGATGAATGGGTTAAGGCAAGCGACCTTGCTTTTCGCGCATCAAAAGAAGCTATTGAAAATGCAGGAATAACTCCAAAGGACATAGACATTATAATTGTAGCAACGTCTACTCCGGACAATATATTTCCTTCTACGGCTTGTATATTAGCCGATAAACTTGGATGTAAAAATCCAATGGCTTTTGATTTTTCAGCTGCTTGTAGCGGCTTTATATATGGCATTACAATAGCAGATAGTTTTATAAAATCCGGGAAAGCTGAAAATGTTCTTGTAGTTGGAAGTGAAGTTTTTTCAAAAATAATCGATTGGACTGACAGGACAACTGCAGTACTATTTGGCGATGGTGCCGGAGCTGTTGTTATTTCCAAATCTAACTCTTCAAGCGATATTTTATCAACAGTGATGAAGTCTGATGGTTCATATGGTCATCTTTTACACTGTCAGGTTGGTGAGAAGCTGAGAATGCAAGGAAGAGAAACTTTTAAACAAGCTATTAAATCCATGGAAACTGCTTGCTTAAAAGCATTACAAAAAGCCGGGATAAATAAAGAAGATATTAAGTTAGTAATTCCTCATCAAGCTAACATAAGGATCATTCAAGCATTGGCTGAAAAATTAGAATTACCGTTAGAAAAGGTTTATAGCAATATTCATAGATACGGAAATACAAGTGCTGCATCCATTCCAATTGCTATGTATGAAGCTTACAAAGAAGGAAGATTCAACAAAGGAGATTATATTCTTTTAACTGCCTTTGGTGGTGGATTAACCTGGGGTGCAGCAGTAATTAGATTTTAAAGTATTTTTCAAAAACATTAGAATAAGAGATTTTTTATTTTCGTCGTTATCCGGCAACGTAGTGAAGGATCTAATTTTTTAATGTTTTTTGAAAAGAAAGAAAAAATAGATTTTTCGCCAGCTGCAGAGTGACATCTATAATAAACCTTTCTTATTGATCAATCTTTTCCTGTTATATGAAGGCTTTAGTCTTTTAAAATTCTATATTTTTCTCAAAATCCTCTGGCTTTAATGATTCTATCCATTCTTTTAGGTCTTCTTCATCAATTTTTTCTTTTTTGCCATTATTAGCTTCAGCTAAAACTTCTTCTGAAACCAATATTGGACATCCAGACCTTAGAGCAATGTTTATAGCATCGCTTGGACGTGCATCTATTTCAACAGTTCTACCTTCTTGGTCTTTTAAGATGATTGAAGCATAATAAGTGTTATCTTTTAAAGTATGGATTATTACATTTTCAACGGATGTTGAGAGCGAGTTTAAGATGTTTGTAAATAAGTCATAGGTTAGTGGTCTTGGATAGGTCATTGATTCTAAATATATAGCAATTGAGTTTGCTTCAAATACCCCAATCCAAATCGTTAGAATTTCATCATTTTCTTTACTTTTTAATAACAACACAGGCATGTTTGTTATTGGGTCTAATGTAATTCCTTGGACTTCCATCTCAACCATAATTAATCGCCTCCAATTATACTTCCTTCTAAGGAAAATCTATTTACTTTTTCAATTTTTACATCTACTAATTTTCCTAAATACTCCGGGCTTCCTTCAGCATAAACAAGTTTATTAGTCCTTGTTCTGCCTACTAACTTATTCTCTTGGTTTATCTCTTCTACCAAGATTTCAACTATTTTATCTTGATATTCAAGATTCTTTTTAAAAGTTATATCTTTTTGTAAATTTATCAAGTCATTTAAACGTTTTGAAAGCTCTTCTGGCGACTCTGTCATTGGTAAATCTGCTGCTGGAGTTCCTGGTCTTGGTGAATATTTAAATGCAAACACTTGGTCATACTCTACTTCTTTTATTACTTTAACTGTTTCTAAATAATCTTCGTAAGTTTCTCCTGGAAATCCAACTATGATATCAGTAGACAATGCTATATTTGGTATGTATTTTTTAAGCAATTCTATTTTTTGCAAGTACTCTTTTTGAGTATATCCTCTATCCATTGCTTGTAATATTCTGTCTGAACCTGCCTGTATTGGCAGATGTAAGGCTTCGCAGACTTGCGGCAGGTCTGCCATAACTTTTATAGTATCTTCATCTAAATCTTTTGGATGCCCTGTTGTAAATCTAATTCTTTCTACTCCATCAACCTCTGCCACAGCTTTTAAAAGCTCCCAAAACTTCACATCTCCAAAATCTTTTCCGTAAGCAGTAACATTTTGACCTATTAAATGGATTTCTTTAACTCCGTCTTCAACTAAGTATTGGACTTCTCTTAGAATATCGCCGATTCTTCTACTTCTTTCTCTACCTCTTGTTGTTGGAACTATACAGTAGGTACATTTTTTATCACATCCTCTAATTACAGTAACGAATGCTGTATATTTATTTTCTCTTACAGTTGGGAACCGGTCTAAAAGATTTTCGTTCTCGTCTATTTCTTCTAAAATTTCTATAGCTTTATTTCCACTTTTTGCTTCTTCTAAAAGATTTGGAAGATGGTGGATATTGGTTGTTCCAAAAACCATATCTATAAATGGTGCTTTTTGATAAATTTCGTATCCTGCCCTTTGTGCTAAACAACCACAAACGCCAATGACTGCATTTGGATTATGTTTTTTTACTTTTTTAAACTCTCCAAGTGCTGATAAAACTTTTTGGTCTGGTTTTTCTCTTACTGAACATGTATTTACAAGAATAACATCTGCTTCTTCCCAATTTTCAGTAGGTGTATATCCAAGAGTTTGTAAAATACCTGCCATTTTTTCTGAGTCATTTACATTCATCTGACATCCAAAAGTTTTTATGTAATACTTCATTTCCTACCTCTTTTGATTTTTTATTTTTATTTTACATAAACTTAAAATAATATAGAATGCTTTTAAACATATTCAAGATTTACATCGTTTCTAAAATCAACATCGCAATTTCTGCAGCCGGCGAAGAATCTCTTGTTTTTTCAAATCAAAAAATCAAAAGATGAGATCCTTCGGCTTTACAGCCTCAGGATGGCGAGGAAAATATTAATTAATAAGATTTTAAAGCACCTTACAGTCTAAACTTCCTTTAACCTTATAATTTCGCTTAAATTAACTATCTTCTCTACCAAACACTCTATTGTAGATATAATCTATGTTTTTTAAAAACTCGTTTACATCAAATATTTTGTCTAATTCTTCTTTTGACAAATAAGACATAACTTCTGGGTCTTGCAGTAAAGCGTCTTTAAACATTAAGTTTTCTGTATCCCATGCTTTCATTGCGTTTCTTTGAACTATATCATAAGCTTGGTCTCTCGATAGTCCTTTTTCTACAAGTGCTACTAAAACCTTAGAAGAGAAGTATAAACCTTTTGATTTATCCATGTTCTTTTTCATATTCTCTGGATATACAACCAAATCTTTCAGTACGTTGATAGTTAGATTTAAGATATAATCAAGAGCTATTGAACTGTCAGGCAGTATTACTCTTTCAACCGATGAATGGGATATATCCCTTTCATGCCATAGTGCTATATCTTCCATAGCAGGTAAGCTGTTTGACCTTATTACCCTTGCAAGCCCGGTAATTCTTTCACAGGTGATTGGATTTTTTTTATGTGGCATTGCTGATGAGCCACGCTGTCCTTTTTTAAATGGTTCTTGTGCTTCTAAAACTTCTGTTCTTTGCAAGTGTCTTATTTCAACGGCGATTTTTTCTAAAGATGATGCTGTTATTGCTAAAGCTGTCATATACTCTGCATGTCTGTCTCTTTGGATAACCTGATTTGCTACTGGTTCTGGTTTTAGATTAAGCTCTTTTAATGTAAGCTCTTCAAGCTCTGGCGGAATGTTAGAATAAGTTCCTACTGCTCCTGATATTGTTCCAACAGATATAACTTCTTTTGCATTTTCTAATCTTTTTTTGTTTCTTTTAAACTCTTCATACCATAATACAAATTTAAGCCCAAAGGTCATAGGCTCTGCATGGACTCCGTGAGTTCTTCCCATCATTACTGTATTTTTATACTTTAATGCATTTTCTTTTAAAACTTCTAAAAGTCTTTCAACATCTTTTATAAGCAAGTCTAAGCTTTCTCTCATGATTAATGCTAAAGCTGTATCAATAACATCAGATGATGTAAGTCCTAAGTGTATGTATCTTCCATTTTCTCCTACTTGCTCAGCCACCGCGCTAACAAAAGCAAGGACATCATGATTATAAACTTTATCAAGCTCGTTAATTCTCTCTAATGTTTCATCATCTATATGTGTTTTTTCTATGATTTCCTTTAACGCTTCATCCGGTATTTTTCCGAGTTTATTCCAAGCTTTACAAACCGCTATCTCTACATCTAACCATTTTTGAAATTTGTTTTTTTCACTCCATATATTTCCCATCTCTGGAAGGGTATATCTTTTTATCATTGTAGCTCCTCTTTTATGATTTTATTTACAAGCTGAGGGTTTGCTTTTCCTTTTGTTTCTTTCATTATCTGTCCGACTAAAAATCCAAGAATTTTTTCATTTCCTGATTTGTATTTTTCTACTTCTGCCGGGAATTTAGCAAGAGTATCTTTTACTATTTTTCTTATTTCATCTTCGTTTGAAATCTGTTTTAATCCTTTTTCTTCTACTATCTGTTTTGGTGATTTTTGTGTCTCAAATGCTATTTCAAACACATCTTTTGCAATCTTTCCTGAGATTGTGCCATCAGTAATTAACGATAAAAGTTCTGCCAAAGAGTTTGGAGAAATAGGAGAATTTTCTATTTCTAATCCTTTTTCGTTTAGCTTTCCAAGAAGTTCATTTAGTATCCAATTTGCTACAAGCTTTGGATTTTGTGGAAAGATTTCTATTACTTTTTCAAAATAGTTTGCTAAGGCTTTATCAGATGTTAACACTTCTGCGTCATATTCAGGAAGTCCAAGTTTTTCAATGTATCTGTGATATTTTTGGTCTGGAAGTTCTACAAGTGAGTTTTTAATCTGCTGGATTTCTTCGTCTTTTATTATTACTGGCAGTAAATCTGGGTCTGGGAAGTATCTGTAATCGTGTGCTTCTTCTTTTGTTCTCATGGTGTAGGTTTTTCCGGTATTTGGGTCAAACAATCTTGTCTCTTGAACTATTTTTTCTCCTTTTCTTAGAAGCTTAGACTGTCTTTCTATCTCATACTCTATTGCTTTTACAATAAATCTAAATGAGTTAATATTTTTTAGCTCTACCTTTGTGCCAAGCTTTTCAGAACCTTTTGGTTTTAAGGATATATTCACATCACATCTAAGCTGTCCTTTTTCCATATCTGCATCAGATACACCAAGATATCTCATGATGTTTCTTAATTTTTCTAAGTACTTTCTCGCCTCTTCTGCAGAGGATATATCCGGCTCAGTGACGATTTCCATCAGTGGAGTACCTGCTCTGTTTAAATCTACATAAGAAAAACTTCCCTCGTGTATTGTTTTTCCTGCGTCTTCTTCTATGTGTAATCTATGAATTCTAATTTTTTTAAATCCGTTTTCTGTTTTGATTTCTATGTATCCATCTGTTGCAAGTGGTTTGTCATACTGGGAAATCTGATAACCTTTTGGAAGGTCTGGATAAAAATAATTTTTTCTTGCCATGATAGAAAGGTTATGAACTTTGCAGTTTAACGCCAAAGCTGCTTTTATGGCAAACTCTATGGCTCTTTTGTTTATTACCGGTAGCGTCCCTGGATGTGCTAAGCAGACTGGACATACGTTAGTGTTAGGCTCGGCTCCAAACTCAACTTTACATCCACAAAACATTTTTGTTTGAGTGTTCATTTGAACATGGGTCTCAAGTCCTATAACAACGTCAAACTCTTTATCAATCAAAACTGCTGACTCCATCTTTTCAGCTCCTTATTTTTATTTTTTACCTGTCAATGGTGCTTTGATATTTTTTATAGCTCTATCTGCTGCAAATTTGTATCTTATGTCTTGTTTTGCTAATTTTTCTATTTCTGCTTTTATCTGCTTTTCAGCTTCATCTGATGCATTTTTATATCCAAGAACGTATGCAACAATGGCAACAAACGAAAACCCTATAAATTCAACTATTTTTCCTATGACCGGCAAAGTTTGCTGTAAAAATAAACCTCCAACAGCTAAAACAATTCCAACTCCAAGTATAATTTTCCAATACTTTAATAGAATATCTCCAAGCATTTCTTACTCCTAAGTGTTTTTTAGATAGCATATTATTATAGCATTCTTAAAATAAAGGTATTAGTCATACTATTTTTTGAAAATCTTTTGAATGGGAAATTAGGGATTTTTATAAGATTTAAAGTTGTTTTTTCATGGAGGTGTTCTGTTCTTTCTTGATTTTAAAAATAAATTCAGGACATTTTCAGGGATTTTTTTCTTTTGATAGATAGATGTTAGAAATCTTTGAGATGCTAATTTTTAGTATCTTTCTGTTTCAATTCCTTATAGGTAGGCTACAAACAATTGTCATTCTACAGCTAATGCAACGCTTACCAGACTTTCAATTCCTCATAGGTAGGCTACAAACAACTTACATCGTAGAAAAAGATAATAAAGCAGACGGGTTTCAATTCTTCATAGGTAGGCTACAAACCTCATCTACTCTAACAACTAATCAAATCCAAAAAGAGTTTCAATTCTTCATAGGTAGGCTACAAACTGAGAAATCAAGAAATGAACTATACTATCCAGATGTGTTTCAATTCCTCATAGGTAGGCTACAAACCAAAGGTTTTGGCAAAGAATATTCTTTGTTCTTTGTTGTTTCAATTCCTCATAGGTAGGCTACAAACCAAAGGCATTCCTGTGTCTGTAAGGCCGACCAAAAAGTTTCAATTCCTCATAGGTAGGCTACAAACCCACCTACTTGTCATACGTAAAGATTTTGTATTTTCGTTTCAATTCCTCATAGGTAGGCTACAAACCTACAGGTTAGAAATACCTTCGGTTAAACCTTCTTAGTTTCAATTCCTCATAGGTAGGCTACAAACCCGTCAACTTTTAACTCAAAAATAAATTCGTAAAAATCTTATTCAATTGCCAATGTGTAAAACATTATACCAAATTTTCAAAAAATCTGCAAGTTGAAGTTTTTTGCAGCAAACCTCGATATACAGAAAATATATTATTATATTTTATACTTTAACATCCCAGCACAAGCCAACCGCTTAAAACCACAAACTCAGAAGCCCGCTGCAAATACCACTCTTTAACTTCCCGATCTTAAAAAACTCTAAAATAAAAAATTCTAAATTTTCAAAAAATTTAAATACTAAAAATTTCAAAATTAAAAAGTCAAATTCAACAAGTACTTACAACTACTCTTCAAAAAATCCCTTTCAAATATTTACTACACAAGCTTAAATCAAACATCAAAAAAATAAAATCACATACCAACACCTTAGCTTCACTGACCGCCAAGTCATCTCACTAAGCCATCGCACAATCAAACAAAAATCACTAAGATATTGATAAACCAATTTCTAACGTCTCACATCTCACGTCTCACGTTTCACGTAAAATAAGCTTGTGCTGGCTTACCTATTCAATTGCCAAGGTACAGTTAAAATTTAAAAAGCTAATATAAATATACAAAAAAAATTTCTACCTGTCAAGCAGAAAAATAATATCTAAAAACATACACCAGCTGGGCATTGCTTATTTATGTGTGCTATAAATTCATCTTTGAATTTTTTTAAAGCATCCATTAATGCGTTTGGTGCAGAGTATCCAAGACCACATATAGACCCAACCGGTATGTTTCTTCCCAAGTGTTCAAGATATTGTAAATCTTTTTCTGTTGCTGTCCCTTCTTGAAATTTTTTAAGAATGTTTAAAAGTTCATAAGTTCCAATTCTGCATGGCGTACATTTTCCACAGCTTTCATGATGGAAAAACTCAGCTATTACAATTAAACTGTCTATGATACAATCATCTTCTGCAAGAACTATAGTTGTTCCTGTGCCACCAAAACCTTTCGGAGAGTAATCCATTGGAATGTCAAGGTCTCTTTCAGAGTATACGCCAAGTGCTCCTGCAAAAACAGCTTTAAATTTTTTTCCATCTTTCATTCCGCCGGCTATATCAATCAATTCTCTAAGTGTAATATCCATCGTAAGCTCATAAACACCGGGTTTGTTGACTTTTCCGCTAACAGGAAATAGTTTTGGTCCAAAATATCCTGCTGGTCCTATATTCATATAATAGCTTTCGTAAGTTACGATGATAGGAATGTTTGCCAATGTTTCAACGTTATTTACTACGGTAGGCTTTCCAAAAAGTCCTTCTGAAACTGGATATGGTGGTTTTAATCTTGGATGTCCTCTTTTTCCTTCTAAGCTTTCTATCAATGCTGTTTCTTCTCCGCAGATATATGCTCCTGCTCCTCTGTAAACGCTTATATCAAAAGAAAAATCTGTTCCAAGTATATTTTTTCCAAGAAAGCCTCTATCTCTTGCTTCTTTTATAGCATTTTCAAGGATTTTTGCTCCTGCCGGATATTCTCCTCTTATATAAATAAATCCTCTTTCTGCACCGATAGCATAGGCTGAAATAATCATACCTTCTATCAAAAGATGCGGGTCTCTTTCTATGATTATTCTATCTTTAAACGTTCCGGGCTCGCTTTCATCAGCATTACAAACTAAATATCTTGGCTTTGGGTTTGATATTGCAAAACGCCATTTTCTACCTGTTGGAAATCCTGCTCCACCTCTTCCTCTAAGGGTGCTTTCTTCTACAAGAACGATAATATCTTCCGGTGTAAATCTATTTAAAGCCTTTTTTAGTGCTGAGTATCCGCCGGTTGTAATATACTCTTCTATGTCTACAGTTCTTGGTTCTTTACATCTTCTAAGGAGTAAGTTTAAGCTGCTGTATGTATGAAAATTAGGTATATTTGGATAAGATTTCATTTAACTTTTCCTCAGTAATCTTTGTTCCATCGTATAAATCATCATCTATCATAAACGCCGGTGCAACGCTGCATGCACCTATACACTCAACAGTTTCTATGTAAAATCTACCGTTTTTACTTTCTTGATTTCTCTCTTCACCTGTTAGTTTTTCAAAAAGTTCTATAAGTTTTTTATATCCCATAATATGGCAAGGTAGATTTTTACAAACTCTAATATGATGCCTTGCATTTCTTTTAACTCTAAACATATCATAAAAAGTGATGATTCCTTCAATTTGATTTAAAGGAACTTCAAGATAGTTAGATAGTTCTAACATATGGTCTAAGGTTATGTCTCTATACTTAGAATATATTAAATGCAGTGCTTGTATGATAACCTGGTCTTTTGTCAAAAATTCGTTTTTATACTCTTCAATCTTATTTATTATGTCCGGTGATAGGTATGTATATTCCAAGCTGTTTCCTCAAAATTAATAAAACACTGTTTTATTATATCAAATTTTTCAGCCTATCATAAACTTCTTGGGGAGAGATGGATGTTAAACATTCAAATGTTTTATACTTACAGCTATTTTGTCCATGAAGTGAACAAGGTTGACATGGTAGGTTTTTAAAGATATAATCTCCTTCATCTTTTAATGGTGCAAATCCAAAGTATGGATGGGTTGAGCCGTATATCATCAAAACTTTAACACCAACAGCTCTTGACATGTGGGCTATGGCAGAGTCGTTGCTTACAGTTGCCAATCCTTGTGAGATTACAGCAATGGTTTCTCTTAGGCTTATTTTTCCTCTTAAATCTAAAACTTCTTTTGGATAGATACTTTTATCCATCTCTAAATCTTCTTTAGAACCAACTAAAACAACATTAAATCCATTTTCAAGTAAAATTTCTGATAGTTCTTTATAATACGGATAAACCTTGCTCTTATATCTTGCACCTGTTCCAAGAGATATAAATTTTTGTGGCAAAAAGGTTTTTACTTTTTCAACTTCTTGATTTGTGATAATTACTTTCGGTCTGTAATTTAAGTTTTCTATGCCAAGTGTTTTTAGCGGCTCAAGATATGCTTTTAAAACATTGAAGTTTGAGTCTAAAATCTTTAATCTTCTTTTTAAAGACTGTTTTTTATATCTTAGAATCTTTGGATTGTATCTCAGCTTTAAGAAAAATCCAATCAAAAAAGACCGTAGGTTAGAATGCAGGTCTAAAACATAATCGTATCTATCTAAGGATTTGGTGAAATTGTAAATATCTGAGATGCTTTTAAGCCTTGATTTATCGACAGCAATAAGATTTTTTATTCTATAATCTTTTTCAAACACATCGCTAAATGGTTTAAACGTCAAAAAATCTATATCGTAACCTTTCTCATATAAAGGGTCTAAAACGACAGAAGATAAAATAACATCTCCAAGAGATGAAAATCTTATCACTAAAATTTTTAGATCATTGTTTTTAATCTTTCTATCTCCTGTTTAAACTCTTCTACTATTGTTGGGTGGTTATACTTTCTTGCCTTTTCTATTCCTCTCTCGTATGTCTCTATAGCTTGCTCAATATCTCCAATGTTTATGTAGCATTGTGCCAACGTTCTGTATGCTGCTCCTTGGTCTTCGTACAAACTTAGATATTTTTTAAAGTATACGATAGCATCTTCATATAAACCTTGTTTGTATAACTCTAACGCTAACCCGTATAATCCAAGTGGGTTGTTTGGGTCTTTTTCTAATGCCTTTTTTAACTGCTCTATTCTGTCCACTTTGCTTCCTCGCTTATTTTAATGTATGGTTTTATTTTATCAAAGTTTTTTACCCATTTTAACTGATTTATATCTGTATAACCGCCTCTTATCTTTCTGTCTTCAATGATAAGCTCCGCTGTTTTTTCTCCAATGTAAGGAATTCTTTGAAGAGTGATAATATCTGCGGTGTTTATATCTATTTTTAAATCACTTTCTGTAAACTTTGGCTTTGGGTTTATGTTTATAGATTTTAAAGTTAATAGGAATAAAATTAACAATCCGATGATTAAGCTTTGAAATGATAAAAGCTTTTGGTTTATTTTCATAGTGCTTCTCTGCCTGTAATTGAAAATTCAAGCCCAAACTGTTTTTCTATAAACTCAAAATCTGACGATGTAATTCTAACTTCGTTATCAACTTTTTTAAGCTTAAATGGGTAGTTGTAGCCTAAGTAGTCCATATCTGCTAAGTAGTCTAATATATCCTCTTTTTTTATTGTTCCAAAATCTGGATTTTGATAAACTTCTACAAGATTTATAGCATTTTTTAAAGTATATTTTGCATAAAAAGACTCAATGTTTAACTCGTATAAAAAGCTAAAGATTTTATCATCTATAAGCTGAAGTTCTCCAAGGCTTGTTTTTAGTTTTTCTAAGTTCTGCTCAACGCTTTCAGAATATCCAAGCTCATCGATATAGTTTAAAAATAACTTTATGTCTGGCAGTGAATGATTTAATATATCTGTACCGGTGGAAGTTTTAGCCAAGCCTATGATTAATGGCTTATGCTCTAATTTGAAAATGTTGTAAAGTGTATAGAGATATTCATAATAAGCAAATTTTGAGACTGTGGCTTCTATATAATCTTTTCTTGGGCTTTCTAACTTTGTAAAAATTGATTTGATAATATCATCTCTTAAAAAATACAAATCTGTTTCTTTTATTTTTTCTATGTTTTCTTTAAAAAGCTCGTTAACGATAGTATTAATTTGACTTTCTACTTCATTATCGGTAAACCAATTAGAAAGTGGAAATGGTATGATAAATCTTGATGTGATTGTTCCGTCAAAGATTATGAAATTTGGTTTTTCTTTTTTGGCAAGATAAAGCAATGCTTTTGCTTCGCATAAAAACATAAAAAGAGTTGCTAAGGTTTTAACATGCTCTGTTTTTTTAATTACTGTTGGAAATATATCTCCAATTGTAAAACTGCTTATATTTTCACTGTTTGGATTTGTGTTTTCTGCATACCCGGCAAATACGATAAGGCTAAAGCCTAAGTAAGATTTTTGATAAAAAGACCCATCGGCTGCTAAATGGTGAATTGGTTTAGGATTTGGATTGTATGCTGTCCATTTTGATTTTATCTCTTCTTCATTTATTTTTTCTATATTCTGCTGTAAATACTCTCTAATTTTATCTTTCTTTTTTAAGATTTTTTCTAAAAGTTCAACTCTCATCTTTAGTGTCCTTGATTAGTATTTGAATGGCTTTATTTATTTTACATAAAAAATAAGTCTGTGTATAGGTAATACTGCAATAAAGATGTGAGATTTTTTATTGGCTTGAGAAGTGAAAGAAGATTGACAAAAGATGATGGACAAAAAATGTTTGGTAGGCTTCAATTCCTCATAGGTAGGCTACAAACTTATTAGAGACTTTTCAGAATAGATATATACTTTATATTTCAATTCCTCATAGGTAGGCTACAAACACACAAGATGAAATAAATAAAGTTAATATTGATAGGTATTTCAATTCCTCATAGGTAGGCTACAAACTAAATTTTAGAGTGTAAAAAATCAATCAATCAATCACATTTCAATTCCTCATAGGTAGGCTACAAACCCGTTAACTTTTAACTCAAAAACAAATTCGTAAAAACCTTATTCAATTGCCAATGTGTAAAACATTATACCAAATTTTTAAAAAATCCGCAAGTTGAAGTTTTTTGCAGCAAACCTCGATATACAGAAAATATATTATTATATTTTATCCTTTAACATCCAATCACAAGCCTACTGCTGAAGACCTAAAACTCAGAAAGGGGCGGAAAATATCACTCCTTAACTTCCCGATCTCAAAAAATTTTAAAATAAAAAATTACAAATTTTCAAAAAATTAAGTATTAAAAAATTTTCAAATTAAAAAGTCAAATTCAACAAATACTTAAAACCTCTCTTCAAATAATCCCTTTCAAGCCTAAACTACACAAGCTTAAATCAAACTTCAAAAAATAAAACCACTTTATCAATACCTTAGCTTCACTGATTTCTAAATCATCTCGCTAAGCATTCAAACAATCAAGCAAAAATCACTAAGATATTGATTAATAAACTTTCAACATCTCACTTCTCACGTCTCACGTTTCACGTTAAACAAGCTTGTGTGGGTAACCTATTCAATTGCCAAGGTACTTTTAAAAATTAAAAAGTTAATATAAATATACAAAAAAATTTTCACATGTCAAGCTTTTTGTGGAAACTGTTTCAAAAACCCACACTGTCATTCTGAACGAAGCAAAAAATCTCATGTTTTCTTTTCAAGTTAAAAATCAAAAGATAAGATCCCTTACGGCCTCAGGATGACGAGGAAAGGTAAATTAACAAAAATTTTGAAACACCCTCATTTCTCTGAGAGTATTATTTGGTTTAGCTCAAATATTTATCTTTATCTTACATAAGAACTACTGGAAAATATTTTTATATTGTTTTATAATAAAACATTGTTTTATTTTATCAGGAGGAGCTAAAATGCTAAGCTATGACGTTTTAATAGTTGGAGCTGGTGGAGCTGGATTAATGGCTGCACTTGAAGCAAGCAAAGCAAAGGATGTTAAAGTGGGAGTTATTACAAAAGTTTACCCAACAAGGTCTCACACAGGTGCAGCCCAAGGTGGAATTAATGCTGCTCTTGCAAACGTTGACCCATCAGATAGTCCAGAAGTTCATGCTTTTGATACTGTAAAAGGTAGTGATTATCTTGGAGACCAAGACGCTATAGAATTTATGTGTTATGAAGCTCCAAAAAGAATATACGAATTAGAGCACTTAGGAGTTCCATTTTCAAGATTGCCGGATGGAAGAATAGCACAAAGACCTTTTGGTGGTGCTGGATTTCCAAGAACATGCTATGCAGCAGATAAAACAGGACACGTAATTTTACATACATTATACGAACAATGCTTAAAAAATGATGTTGAATTTTTAAATGAATGGTTTGTAACAGAGTTGATCATAGATAACAACGAAGCCAAAGGTGTTATAGCTATAGATATAAGAAATGGTGAAGTGCATGCAATAAAAGCAAAAGCTATCATCTTTGCAACAGGTGGTTATGCAAGAGTTTATTGGGTAAGAAATACGAATGCTATAGGTTCAACCGGTGATGGAATGGCTATTTGCTACAGAGCGGGCATTCCGCTTAAAGATATGGAGTTTGTTCAGTTTCACCCAACAGGATTAAGGTCTACCGGTATACTTGTTACAGAGGGTGCAAGAGGTGAAGGTGGATACTTAATCAATAATAAAGGTGAAAGATTTATGGCAAGATATGCTCCACAAAAGATGGAGCTTGCTCCGAGGGACCTTGTCGCAAGAGCTATAGAGACAGAAATCCTTGAAGGTAGAGGTTGGGGTGAAGGAATGACGGCATACGTTCACCTTGACCTTAGACATCTTGGAGCTGAAAAAATCAAATCAAGACTTCCTCAGATTAGACAGTTGTGTATAGACTTTGAGGGTGTTGACCCAATAGAAGAGCCAATCCCGGTTAGACCAACAGCTCACTACTCTATGGGTGGCATTGATGTAAGAGACTATAAAACAAGTATGACAGGCGTCAATGGTGTGTTTGCAGTTGGTGAATGTGCATGTGTCTCCGTTCATGGGGCAAATAGACTTGGCGGAAACTCTTTACTTGACTTAGTAGTATTTGGAAAACCTGCTGGAGCTGCTGCAGTTGAGTATGCAAGAAGCAAATCAGCAGATAACTTTAACTTAAAAGCAGAAGAAGAAAGAGCAAGAAGAGAAATTGAACAACTTCTTAAAAAAGAAAGCAAAGAAAACATACATAACATCAGAATTGAGCTTGCTCAAACAATGTGGGATAAAGTTGGAATTTTTAGAGAAGAAAAACCAATGCTTGAAGCTATAGAAAAAATTAAAGAATTAAAAGAAAGATATAAACTCCTTGCTCCGGGTGACAGTGGAAGAATTTTCAATACAGCTCTTGTAAATTACATAGAGCTTGGATATCTCTTAGACCTTGCTGAGGTTATTGCAACAACAGCAGTACTAAGAAAAGAAAGCAGAGGTGCTCACGCAAGAAGAGATTACCCAAACAGAGATGACGAAAATTTCTTAAAACACAGCTTAGCTTACTACACACCGGAGGGTCCAAAAGTAGAATACTCTGAAGTAAAAATCACAAAATATCAACCACAAGAAAGAACTTATTAATATAAATCAAATGGTGGGCTTCACAGCTCACCTTTTTGTCTAATTGATTATCCAATATTAATTAAACTCAAAAATCAAAATCGTCATTCTACAGCCGGCAAAGAATCTTGACCTTAAAGATGTCATTCTGAGCAAAGCGAAGAATCTCCTGTTTTTTCAAATCAAAAAACCAAAAACGAGATCCTTCGGTCTTCGGCCTCGGGATGACAAGGAAAGGTAAATTTACAAAAATTTTGGAACACCCTTTACATCTGCTTGACAGATAGAAAATTTTTTTGATATACTTATTACATAATTTTTAATTTTTTAACTGTACCTTGGCAATTGAATAGGTTAGCCCGCACAAGCTTATATTACGTGAAACGTGAGACGTGAGAAGTGAGACGTTGGAGATTGGTTTATCAATATCTTAGCTATTTTTGTTTGATTTTGTGATAGTTTGGTGAGATGATTCAGCAGTCAGTGAAGCTAAGGTATTGGTAATGTGATTTTATTTTTTGAAGTTTGATTTGAGCTTGTGTAGTAAATATTCGAAAGAGATTTTTTGAAGAGTAGTTGTAAGTATTTGATGAGTTAAACTTTTTAATTTTGAAATTTTTAATACTTAATTTTTTGAGAATTTGTAATTTTTTATTTTAAAATTTTTCAAGATCGGGAAGTTAATCAGTGATATTTGCAGCGGGCTTCTGAGTTTGTGGTTTTCAGCGGTTGGTTTGTGATGGGATGTTAAAGGATAAAATATAATAATATATTTTCTGTATATCGAGGTTTGCTGCAAAAAACTTCAACTTGCAGGTTTTTTAAAAATTTGGTATAATGATTATCAGAATATTGATAGAGTAGGTTGTAAGCGATTTTATTTTTGAGTTAAAAGTTAACGGGTTACATCTGAACCGTGTGGGTTATAAAGTTCTTTTTTTTAAATTTCTATCATTTGTATATGAGGGTTACATCTGAACCGTGTGGGTTATAAAGATTCAGTTATAACAATTAAATTATTTGCCAGCTTGTGTTACATCTGAACCGTGTGGGTTATAAAGGAGGTTCGGCTCTGGGACTTTCTTTAAATAATAAGAGTTACATCTGAACCGTGTGGGTTATAAAG
>NZ_JAPYVU010000015.1 GCF_028276765.1 Sulfurihydrogenibium sp. | reverse complement strand
GCGTTTTACAAGTTGTTTATTATATTCTTTCCAGTCTCTTTTCATAAAAACCTCGCCAATTTTTAAGTTTTTAGGTATAATTTTATATGATATTACAATTAAATTGTAAAAGTTTTTGGACAATATCTAACAAATATCTCTATACAAGGACGGTGAAAAATGTATTACAGAAAGTTTAATGATTATCTTAAAGAAAAATACGGTGGAAGAATTCAGAAGATAGCAATAGATGCAGGTTTTACATGTCCAAACAGAGATGGGTCTAAAGCATCAGGTGGATGTACATTCTGTAATAATGAATCTTTTAGCCCGTATGCTATGACAAAGCAAACTGTAAAAGACCAGATAGAAAAAAGCATGGAATTTTATAAGAATAAATTTAAAAACACAAAAGGTTTTCTTGCATACTTTCAGGCATTCACAAATACTTATGCACCGGTTGAAAAGCTTAGAGAAGTTTACGACCAAGCAATGAGTTATCCAGAAATAATTGGAATGTCTATTGGAACTAGACCCGACTGTGTACCGGAGGAAGTTCTCGATTTGATAGCTTCTTATACCATTGAAAAACCTGAAATATGGATAGAGTACGGTCTGCAAACAGCCCATTATAAAACACTAAGAAAAATAAACAGAGCTCATGGAGTTTCTGAATTTGTTGATGCTGTTTTGAGAACTAAAAAAAGGTCTTCAATAAAAATCTGCGTCCATGTTATTCTTGGATTACCAGGAGAAGACTATGATGATATGATGGAAACAGCAAAGCTTATTGCGGCACTACCAATAGATGGTATAAAAATCCATCCACTTCATATAGTAAAACATACTGCGATGGAAAAGCAGTATTACAGAGGAGAAATAAAAGAGCTTGACATGAAAGAATATGCAAAATTAGCTGTTGATTTCTTATCATACTTACCAAAAAATATAATAGTTCATAGGATAACAGGAGAAGCTGCAGAAGATGAGCTTGTAGCTCCATACTGGTGTTCTTCAAAATATAAAATGGAAGTTTTAAAAGCCATAGAAGAAGAGTTTCAAAAAAGAGAAAGATTGGAAAAGTTGAGTTTAAAAGTAGAAGTGTTATAAATTTTCGCAAGTTGTAAGATACATTTATCCTTGTTTGTCATACTGAAGCCAAAGGCCTATGGTAAGAAGGTGAGTAGTTAAGAAGTAAAAGGTAGAGATTCTTCGCTTCGCTCAGCTCAGAATGACATTAGTAGGGGGAATTCTTCTCCAACTGAAAAATAACAAATAATATTATCCTTTCTTTAGTGCTTATTATTCAACCCTTTTCTATCATTCTAAGGACTAAGGGCAATGTCCAAAACTTCAGACATTGCCACAAAAAATTGAGATACGATGATGCTTAACTTGGATATTCTACAAATTCAATGATAGCAATTTCTCCGCCATCTCCAATTCTTCTTTTCTCTAATTTATAAATTCTTGTATATCCACCATTTCTCTCTTTAAATAATGGTGCTATCTCAGTGTACAACTTCCTTGCAACCTTTTGGTCTTTTAATCTTTGAGCTAACAATCTTTTTGCATGGATAGTATCTTCTTTAGCCAAGGTTACAAGCTTCTCAATAAAAGACCTTAAAGCTTTTGCTTTTGGGAGAGTCGTTTCTATTCTTCCATGGAGTATTAAACTTTTTGCAAGATTTATAAATAAAGCTTCTCTATGTTCTTTTCTTCTGTGAAAACTCTTTGTTTTTACTCTATGACGCATTTTTTGAGCCTCCTTTTATTGAGATGTTGATTTTGATGGAGCCAATTCTAATCCTATTTCTGTTAAAGCGTCCTTGATTTCTTTTAAAGATTTTCTACCGATGCTTTTAGCTTCTTTTAAATCTTCTTCAGATAGTTTTACTAGGTCGCCAATTGTATTTACTCCTATTTTTCTGAGAGCGTTTATAGTTCTTGAAGAAATTTCAAGCTCATCTATAGATAAAGAAAGTTTATCTTCTTCAATCTTTATTTCTTCAAGCTTTGGAGCTACAGTTTTCTTGATCGTCTGAACTTTTCTAACGGTTGGTTTTTGTAAAATATTGAAATGATCAATAAGAATGTTTGTTGCTTTTATTAATGCTTCGTCCGGTGTAATTGTTCCATCTGTTTCGATTTCTAAAATTAATTTATCATAGTCTGTCTTGTCTCCAACCCTTGTAGGTTCTACATTAAAGGCAACTCTTTTAATTGGAGAAAAAGCTGTATCTATAAGTATCCAGCCTATTTCAGAAATAGGCTCTAATTCTTCAACTGTTTTATAACCAATACCCCTTTCTACTCTAAATTCCATTTGTAATTTTATAGGTTCAGATATTGTGCAAATGTGTACATCTGGCGTAACTAACTCTATTCCTGCGGGAAATTTTATGTCTTTTGCATAAACTTTACCCACATTTTCTACTTCTAATATAGCAAAATCTCTTTCTATATTCTCATCTATTTTTAGTCTTATTTGTTTTAAATTTAATACTATTTCAACTACATCTTCTATCACACCTTTGATTGTTGAAAACTCGTGAGGAACACCCATTATTTTAACAGCTGTAATTGCTCCTCCTGGTAATGAAGAGAGTAAAACTCTTCTTAACGCATTACCAATAGTTATACCAAACCCTCTCTCTAACGGTTCTACATAAAGCTTTCCGTATGTATCTGTTTTAGTTGTTTCATCCCAGTAAATTTTTGTTGGCATTACAAAATCTAACAATGACATTCTAACTCCATATTAAACCGGTACGCACCGGTGCCGGGCTACTTATTTACCGCCTGTTTTGACCCCCATACCCGGCAGGCGGTTTTGGGGAGTATTTATTACATTGAGTAGTACTCAATGATGTACTGAACGTTAACTGGAATTTCTAATTCAATTTCTTCTGGAATTTCAACAACCTTGCCTCTAAGATTATCTTTATCGAGCTCTAACCATTTTGGAATAGAACGAGGGTCTCTGCTTTCTAAATTTTCTTTAAAAAGTGCTAACTTTTTACTTTTTTCTCTAACTTCAATAATATCACCTTTGTCAACTTCGTAAGATGGAATATCTACCTTTTTTCCATTTACTAAGAAATGGCCATGTTTAACCAATTGTCTTGCCTGAAGTCTTGTTTTCGCAAAACCAAGTCTGTATACAACATTATCAAGTCTTCTTTCAAGCAATTGTAACAATACTGTACCAGTATTTCCAGCTGCTTTAGAGGCTCTCTCAAAATATCTTCTAAATTGCCCTTCTCTAATTCCACCGTATAGAAATCTTAATTTTTGTTTTTCTTGTAATCTAACTCCATAGTCTGAAAGTTTTTTTCTTCCTTGAATTCTACCATGTTGACCTGGTGGGAAATTTCTCTTTTGAAAGGATTCTAAATCACCACCAACAAAAACTCCTAATCTTCTACTGATTTTTGTCCATGGTCCTATATATCTACCCATAAATTAAACCCTCCTTTTACTTGGTGGACGACATCCGTTGTGAGGTATAGGTGTAACATCTCTAATCGCTTTAATGGTAAGTCCCATCGCAGCTAATGTTCTTATAGCAGGTTCTCTACCGGCGCCAGGACCTTTAACCCATACTTCAACTTCTTTCAATCCATATTCATCCATAGCCTTTTTTGCTGCTTTTTGAGCTGCAAGTTGAGCAGCATATGGAGTACTTTTTCTTGTTCCCTTAAAACCTTCTGTACCACCTGATGCCCATGTTAAGGTATTTCCTTCTTTATCAGTAATAGTCACAATTGTATTGTTAAACGTAGATTGGACATGAACAATTCCAGATGTTACCGTTCTTTTTACTTTTTTAACAGTCTTTCTTTTTTTTGCCATTTTTTATACACCTCTTCGTATTAAATTACTTTTTTCTTTTTCCTTTTCTTGTTTTTGCATTAGTTCTTGTTCTTTGGCCTCTAACAGGAAGGCCTAATCTATGCCTTACTCCTCTATAGCAACCTATATCAATAAGTCTTTTAATTGCAAGAGATACTTCCCTTCTAAGGTCACCCTCAACTTTATAATTTTGTTCTATAAATCTTCTGATTGTATTTAATTCGTCTGGAGTCAATTCTCCAACTCTTTTCATTCCATCGATTCCAGTTTTCTCTAAGATTTCCTTGGCTCTTGACTTACCAATTCCATAAATGTAAGTTAAGGCAATCTCTAACCTTTTTCTATCCGGTAAATCTACGCCTGCTATACGTGCCATACTGAATTAGCCTCCTTAACCTTGTTTTTGTTTATGCTTTGGATTTTCACAAACAACCATAACTCTACCCTTTCTTCTTATAATCTTACATTTCTCGCATCTTGGTTTAACGGATGCTCTAACTTTCATAATTATTCCTCCTTCTTTAAACTCTAAATATAATTCTTCCTCTGGTTAAATCATAGGGCGATAATTCAACTTTAACTTTATCACCCGGAAGTATTTTTATGAAGTGCATTCTCATCTTACCTGAAACGTGGGCTAATACTTCATGCCCTGTTTCTAATTGGACTTTAAACATAGCATTAGGTAAGGCTTCTAAAACCGTACCTTCTAAAACTATTCCTTTTTCCTTTTCTTGACCTTCTTTTTTCTTTCCCATTTCTACTTCATCCTTTTAAATTTTTGATAAAACATATGGTCCATTTTCTGTAATTGCTACACTATGTTCAAAATGGGCTGCATGTGTTTTATCAGTTGTAACTATAGTCCAATTATCCTTTAATTTTCTAATTTTCCCTTTTCCTAAGTAAGCCATCGGTTCAATAGCTAAAACCATTCCCGGTTTTAGTTCAATATTTTCTGCATTTGATAAACAGTTTGTAACATGAGGTTCTTCATGGGGCTTTCTACCTATACCATGCCCGCCATAAGTACAAACAGGTGTTAATTTATAACTTTTTAATGTTTCTTCTATAGCTCTTGCTATATCCTTTAAATTATTGCCCGGGTGACAAAGTTCAATAGCTTTATCCAATGCTGATTTGACACCTTCTATTAATCTTTGCTTTCTCTCACTGATATCGCCAACTGCAACCGTTATGGCAGCATCACCATACCAGCCCTCATATTCTACACCAAAATCAAGACTTACTATATCGCCTTCTTTTATGATTTTATCCTTCCTTGGAATACCATGTACAACTTCTTCATTTATTGAAACACATAATGAAGCCGGAAAACCATACAAGCCTAAAAAGGCAGGTCTGACATTTCGTTTTTTACATTCATTGAAAGCAATTTCGTCAAGCTCAGCAGCACTAACCCCGGGCTTTACATATTCAGTTAATAAATTTAAAATTTCTGCCACATGTATGTTGGCAATCCTTAACTTCTCAATCTCTTCTTTGGTTTTTAACTCTATCATTTGAATCAAATATTATATCATAGAAACAATTTTATTGTAAATATTTTCTGGGTTATCTGTTGCATCTATTTCTACTATTTTACTTTTATAATATTCAATCAATGGTTTTGTTTGTTGATGGTAAACTTCTAATCGCTTTCTTATAACCTCTTCTTTATCATCATCTCTTTGTATCAATTTGGTTCCACACTTATCACAGATTTCATCAATCTTTGGAGGATTGTAAACCACATGATAAACTGCTCCACAAGACGGACAAACTCTTCTCCCTGCAAGCCTTTTTACTACTTCTTCATCCTCGATTTTAAAGAGAATAACAGCATCAATGTTTTTATTTAGCTGGGATAATAAATTATCTAAGCTTTCAGCTTGTGGAATTGTTCTTGGAAAGCCATCAAAAATTATATTTTTATCCGCATATTCTTGTAATTTTTCCTTGATTAAAGAAATAATAAGGTCATCCGGAACAAGCTTTCCTTCGTCCATGTATCGTTTTGCTAATTTACCCAACTCTGTTTGATTTTTTACTGCTTCTCTTAATAAATCTCCCGTTGAAATTTGAATAAAGCCACTTCTTTCTTTCAACAGCTGTGCCTGCGTTCCTTTGCCGGCCCCTGGTGGCCCAAGAAAGATAACTATCTTAGACATTTTCCTAACCTCTCTTTAAAAATCCTTCATACTTTTTCATGGCTAAATAAGCTTCAATTTGATGGATTGTATCAAGGGCAACGACTACTACGATTAAAGCTGATGTACCACCAAAATAAAATGGAACATTTAAGAGTTTAATTAGTATCATTGGTAATACCGCTATAACGGCTAAGAAAATGGAACCAGCAAAAACAAGCCTTGTTAATACATAATTTAAATATTCAACCGTTTGAGTTCCTGCTCTAACACCGGGTATAAATGCACCGCTTTTTCTTAAGTTATCTGCTATATCTATAGGATTAATTAAAATTGCAGTATAAAAATATGAGAAAAAGATAATTAGTCCAACGTATAAAACAAAATAAACGTAGCTTTGTGGAGATAAATAATCAACGATAATACGTGCTATTTCACTATGTCCTGCAAAAAATTGGGCTATTGTTGCCGGGAACATTAAAATTGCAACGGCAAAAATGATCGGAATCACTCCTGATGGATTAAGTTTAAATGGAAGATAAGATGCAGAATAACTTACAATTGATATAGACCTTCTTGCATGGTGTATAGGAATCCTTCTTTCTGCTTCTTGAATATAAACTATACCGGCTACAACCAATACTATTATCAACACAGCTATCAAAATTGTTAATATTGAAAGTTCGCCAACTTTTAAAAGCTCGTATGTTTTTATGATAGCAGGAATTATACCAGCAACTATACCTGCCAAAATAATCATTGAAATACCGTTTCCAATGCCAAACTCGGTGATTTTCTCCCCGATCCACATTAAAAATACTGTTCCGGTTGTAACTATAACGGTTGTAAGAATCACAAACCAAAAAGGAGATATGGAAATTAAAGATGCTCCAGTTTCTGTTTTTAGATTAGATAACCATATTGATAAACCTAAAGATTGAAAGCCTGCAATTGCGATGGTTAAATATCTTGTGTATTGAGAAATCTTCCATCTACCATAATCGCCTTCTTCCTTCTGAAGGCGTTCTAAGGATGGAATGACTGCAGTTAAAAGCTGCATAATAATGGAGGCAGAGATGTATGGCATTACTCCAAGGGCAAAAACAGAGAACCTTCCTAAGGCTCCACCTGAGAATAGATTGTAGATATTAAATAGTACTCCGCCTGAAGAGTTGAAATAATGAAGTAAGGCTTCAGAATTAATACCGGGGACTGGTATGTGAGTCCCCAATCTATAAACAGCAAGCATAATTAAAGTAAAAAGAATTTTATTTCTTAATTCTTTTATTTGGAGTATGTTTATTATTTTTTCTATCAAGTTGTCTCCGTTGTTAATTTTTCAACTATTCCGCCTGCTGATTTAATTTTCTCTTCAGCTGAAGCTGAAAAAGCGTGAGCTTTAACAGTTAATTTTTTGGTTAACCGGCCATCGCCAAGGATTTTTACACATTCTCCTTTTTTCACTAAACCTTTCTCTTTTAAGGTTTGAGGATTAACCTCTTCATTTTCATTAAATTTATTTTCAATGGCTTTCAAATTAACAATTTCATACTCTACTTTTGAAGGATTTTTAAACCCTCTTTTTGGAATTCTCATTATAAATGGAGTTTGTCCGCCTTCAAATCTTGCCGGAACCTTAGAATCACCAGACCTTGACTTTTGTCCTTTGTGACCTCTTGTTGAAGTCTTTCCATGTCCTGATCCGATTCCTCTACCTACCCTTTTCTTTTTATGAGTTGCACCTTTGTTAGGTTTTAATTCATGTAATCTCATTATTCAACTTCCTCCACTTTAACTAAGTGTCTTACTTTTTCTAAATTACCAAGAACTGCAGGATTTTTTTCTAAAATTCTTTCTTGATAAATTTTCTTCAATCCAAGAGACCTTAGCGCTTGCTTTTGTTTTTCGCCTTTACCAGCAAATCCTCTAATTAATTTGACTTTTATTTTCATCTTACAGGCACCCCTTTTGCATAAATTCTATATACGGATTTTATTTTTTCCTCTTCTAATCCTCTTACTTTTGCAACTTCTTCTGGTGATTTGAGCTTTAAAAGAGCGTCAAAGGTTGCTCTAACTACAGCATTAGGGTTTGTAGTTCTTCCAACGATTTTTGCTAAAACGTCCGTAACTCCTAAGAGCTCCAATACTGGCCTCATTGGTCCGCCTGCAACCACACCTGTACCTCTTCTGGCAGGTTTTAATAAAACCACTGCCGAGTCATATTCTCCATAAACATCGTGAGGAATAGTACCCTCAATTAAAGGAACTTTAATAATTCTTTTTTTTGCATCTGCTATAGCTTTCGCAATAGACGGTGGAACTTCTCTCGCCTTACCATGTCCAAATCCAACATGACCATTTCTATCGCCTACTATAGCAAGTGTGCTGAATGAAAAACGTCTTCCACCTTCCATAACACGAGTTGTTCTTCTAATTTCAACAACCTTTTCTTCTAAGTTAAGAGTATCTGGATTTATTGGATTTTCTTTAATTCTTTGCTCAATTAATCTTTCTATATTTCTTACACCCATCACTCTCTCCTTTAAAAGTTTAATCCAGCTTCTCTAGCTGCATCAGCGAAGGCTTTAACTTTTCCGTGATACAAAAAGCCTCCTCTATCAAAAACAACGTTTCGTATACCTTTTGCGATAGCTTTTTCAGCCAAAAACTGACCCAATTTTTTAGCATCCTCTATAGATTTTCCGCCCCTTTTTCCGTACTTAGCAACATAATCCCTATCAATAGTCGACGCCGATACAAGTGTTTCGCCAGTTTCATCGTTTATTATTTGGGCATAAATAGCATTCAAGCTTCTGTAAAAAGCTAATCTTGGTCTTTCAGCTGTTCCAAAGATTTTTTTTCTTATTCTTTTATGTCTAATTATTCTTGCTTCATTCCTAGTTTTTGCTGCCATCCTTACGCTCCTTGATTATTTTTTACCTACAGTTTTACCAGCTTTTAGCTTGATCACTTCACCTTTATATCTTATACCTTTTCCTTTGTATGGGTCTGGCTCTCTAAATGACCTAATTTCTGCAGCAACTTGACCAACTCTTTGTTTATCAACACCTGTGATCTTAATGTTAGTGTTATTTTCTACGGTTATTTGCACATCTTTTGGAATTGGATAAATTACAGGATGGGAATATCCTAAGGTTAATTCTAAGTTATTTCCTTTTACAGCTGCTCTATAACCAATACCAACAATTTCAAGCTCTTCTGTAAAACCTTCTGTTACGCCTTTAACCATATTATTTAAGAGTGCTCTTGTAGTTCCATGAATCGCTCGTGAAAATGGGTCATCAGATTTTCTTTCAACGACTATTTGATTTTCCTTTTTTACTATTGATACATTTGGATGAAATTTATAGGAGATTTGACCTTTTGGACCTTTTACGCTAACAGTATTATCTGGAGCGATCGAAACCTCAACTCCCTTAGGAATATCTATCGGTTTTTTTCCTATTCTTGACATTTATTGCCTCCTTATTTTATTACCAAACATAACATATGATTTCGCCGCCGACTCTTTGTTTTCTTGCTTCCGTGTCTGTCATTATACCTTTGTTTGTAGTAAGAATCGCAATACCAAGTCCTTTTTGAACATATGGTATCTCGTCAACGGATACGTACTTTCTTAAGCCAGGTTTTGAAACTCTCTGAATTTTAGAAATTGCAGGTTTGGTATTTCTTTTTCCTAAGTATTTTAATTTTATTATAAGCGTTCCTTGATTACCTTTTTTATTTTCTTCAGATACAACATAATCTTCTATGTATCCTTCTCTTTTTAAGATTTCTGCTATCTGTTCTTTGATTTTAGAAGTTGGAACACTTACCTCGTCTTTTCTTGCTTTAATTGCATTATTTATTCTTGCAATCATATCGGCGATTGGGTCTGTTATCATATCTATCCTCCTACCAGCTTGCTTTTCTTATTCCAGGTATTTCACCCCTAAGCGCTCTTTCTCTAAAACATATTCTACACATTCCAAATTGTCTAATATAACCTCTTGGTCTTCCGCATAATGGACATCTTGATTTATTTCTTGTTGAATATTTTGGTTTTTTCATAAAAGCTTTTACTAATAGACATTTACGAGCCATTTAAATTTCCTCCTAAATTATACTGACCTGATTGGTAAGCCTATTAAAGACAGTAACCAAAGAGCTTCTTCGTCAGTTTTTGCCGTTGTTTCAATAATTATGTCCATTCCTCTGATTCTATCAACTTTATCGTAATCGATCTCTGGAAAGATAATCTGCTCAGATAAGCCGAATGCATAATTGCCTCTACCGTCAAATGATTTTGGGTTGAGACCTCTAAAGTCTCTTACCCTTGGAAGAGCCACAGAAATCAATTTATCAAGAAAGTCCCACATTCTATCTTTTCTTAATGTCACTTTAGCACCAATTGGATGTCCTTTTCTTAATTTAAAAGCAGCTTCTGATTTTTTAGCCCTTGTAATTACAGGTTTTTGGCCTGCAATAGCTGTAAGGTCTTCCACCGCTCTATCTAATAATTTAATATCTTCTGTCGCTTTTCCAACGCCCATATTTATAACTACTTTTTTGATTCTTGGAACTTGCATTGGGCTTTTATAACCAAATCTTTCCATAAGCTTCTTCACAACTTCTTGTTCATATTTAATCTGAAGTCTTGGTTTATATCCTACTACTGCAGCCATTTACTATACCTCTTTTTTGATTTTTTCCCAAACTTTATCTATGATTTCGCCGGTCTTTTTATTTATTCTTACTTTTGAAATTTTATTCCCTTCTACTATATACTTTATTCCAATCTTCACAGGTCTTTTTAATTTTTCATCGTAATATGCAACGTTCGAAATATCTATTGGTTTTTCAATTTCAATGATTCCACCTTCCCTAACCCCTTGTATAGGTTTTACATGTTTTTTAGCAATATTTACACCTTCTACTATAACTTTAACTTTGCCATCTTTTCTGATAATTTGTTTTATTTTGCTAACCCTTCCTTTATCTTTTCCGGTTAAAACTATTACAGGGTCTCCTTTTTTAAGCTTTATCATTATTAAATTACCTCCGGAGCAAGGGATATGATTCTATAAAACCCTTTCGACCTTAATTCTCTGCATACAGGTCCAAGTATACGTGTTCCTATTGGTTCAAGCTGGTTGTTTAGAAGTACAACTGCATTATCGTCTGCCTTTACATAGCTACCATCAGGACGAGCCACTTCTTTTTTTGTTCTAACAACTACAGCTTTATAAACTTTTCCTTTTTTTGCTGTTCCATTTGGAATTGCAGACTTTACGGTAACAGTAATTACATCCCCAACGGTAGCATACATTTTTTTCGCACCGCCGGGAATACCTATACACTGTACCAATTTAGCTCCTGAATTATCTGCAGTATTTAAATATGTTCCTCTCTGTATCATAACTACCGCTCCTTTTCACCTTTTTTAGAAAGACAAACTAATATTATAATACTTTTTGTTTCTTAAATCAATATTATTTTTTCGCACTTTGAATAATTTCAACAACAACCCATCTTTTCAACTTAGATAACGGACGAGATTCTCTTATTCTTACGATGTCGCCTTCATTACATTTGTTTTCTTCATCATGGGCATAAAACTTTTTTGTTTTCTTAACTTGCTTTTCATAAAGTGGATGCGGAAATCTTCTTTCAACAGCTACAACTACCGTCTTATCCATTTTATTACTGACAACCTTTCCTACAAATTCTTTAACTCTTTTCTTAGCTTCGTTACCTGTTGTCATTTTTTCACCTCTTAACCATTTGTTTTATTTAATTCTCTTTCTCTTAGAATAGTTAAAATTCTTGCAATATCTTTTTTAGTTTTTTTGATTTCTGCAGTATTGCTAAGAGATCCGATTTTATTTTGGAATCTTAAATTAAATAGCTTCTTTTTTAATTCCAATACTTTTTCTTTCAACTCTTCGTTTGATAATTTTCTTAATTCTGATGCCTTCATGCTATTCACCTCTACTCAACGCTTTTTACTAATCTTGTTTTAATCGGAAGTTTATGGCCCGCCTTTCTAAATGCTTCTGCTGCAACTTCTTCAGGAACACCGGCAAGTTCAAAAAGGATATGACCAGGTTTTACGATTGCTTCGTAGTGGTCTAAATCACCTTTTCCTTTACCCATACGCGTTTCAGCAGGTTTTCTAGTAACAGGTTTGTGTGGGAATACTCTGACCCAGACTTTAGCACCTTTTTTTGCTTCTCTTACGATGGCAATTCTGGCAGCTTCTATTTGTCTTGCTGTTAATCTTCCCGGTTCTAACGCTTGCAGTCCATATTCACCAAAATCAACTTGATTTCTTCTTGTAGCTTTTCCTTTTGTTCTACCTTTTTGAGGCTTTCTCCATTTAAGTTTTCTTGGTTGAAGTAAAGACATATTTTAAACCTCCTTGATTTCTAAAATTAGGTTGTATGAAGTTCTTCTTCTACTCTGCTGAGAACTTCTTCCGCTTTTCCTTCTAATTTATCGCCTTTATATATCCATACTTTAATTCCAAGAATACCGTATTTTGTGGAGGCTCTAGCTGTTCCATAGTCAATATCCGCTCTTAAAGTTTGAAGTGGCATTCTTCCAGCCATAAACCATTCTTTTCTTGCTAAATCTACACCACCTATTCTTCCACCAACTTGTGTTTTAATTCCTTTAGCACCAGCTTTTAAAGCTGCATCTATAGCCTTTTTCATAGCTCTTCTATGAGATACTCTTCTTTCTAGTTGAAGAGCAATATCTTCAGCGACCAATTTGGCGTCTAATTCTGGTCTTTTAACTTCATCAACGTTTACAATTATCTCTTTTGCGGATGTTAATTTTTTGATCATTTCGTTTAGTTTTTCAACTTCAGCCCCCTTGGCACCTATGACGATGCCGGGTCTTGCAGCCATGATTTTAACTCTCATTCTGTCTCCAAGTCTTTCTATCAATACAGAAGATATTCCTGCTGGTTTATATCTTTCTTCAATAAACTTTCTTATTTTTATATCTTCATGGAGAGTTTGAGTATACCTTTTCTTTTCAGAATACCATTTTGATTTCCAGTCTTGGGTTATACCTAATCTAAATCCTATTGGATGCACTTTTTGACCCATTACTTATCCTCCTGCTGCTTTTCAGCCAAGTATACATATATATGGCTAAATCTTCTTCTAATCATGGTTGCCCTTCCATGGGCTCTTGGAGTATATCTTTTTAACATTGGTCCTTCTTCTGCATGGATTTTAGAGATATAAAGGTTGTCAATGTCCATTCCTTTGAACTCGGCGTTTGCTATTGCACTTTTTAAAACTTTCTCAACTACTCTTGCCGACTTTTTAGGAATTTGAGATAAGATAGCTAAAGCTGTTGCAACATCCTTTCCTCTTATAAGGTTTATTACCTGTCTTGCCTTATAAGGAGAAAGATGAGCGTATCTTAAAATTGCTCTTGCAGTATTCTCCATTTTTTACTCCTCTCTACTTTTTCTTTACAACTTTTGCTGATTTATCTGGATGCCCTCTAAATGTTCTTGTTAGAGAGAACTCACCCAGTTTGTGTCCAACCATTTCTGGCTGGATGTAAACCGGTATAAATTTTTGTCCATTGTAAACTGCAATTGTATGTCCAACCATTTCTTGTGTAATAGTGCAAGCTCTATCCCAAACTTTTATGATTTTTCTTTCGCCTGTTTCATTCATTTTTCTGATTTTTTTAAGTATTTTTTCGTTTACATAAGGATTTTTATTTCTTTCGTTCCACTTTCCTTTAAAACCCATCGTTATTTACCTCTACGCTTTATTATGAATTTATCAGAGTATTTTGCACCTCTTCTTGTTTTGTATCCCTTGGTTGGTAATCCCCAAGGAGAAACTGGATGCTTACCAAAAGTTTTACCTTCACCACCACCGTGTGGGTGGTCTACTGGGTTCATTGCAGTACCTCTAACAGAAGGCCTCATTCCAAGCCATCTTGCTCTTCCGGCTTTACCGAGCTCTACAAGTTCATGCTCAGCAAGACCAACTGCTCCAATTGTGGCCATACACTTTTTATAAACTAATCTTATTTCGCCAGATGGCAATCTTATTTGTACATAATCACCTTCTCTTCCAAGTATTTGGGCAGACATACCGGCAGCTCTAACAAGCTGACCACCTTTACCAGGTGTTAATTCAATGTTATGAACAAGTGTACCAACGGGTATATTTTCAAGAGGTAGCGCATTACCGACTTTAATCTCTGCATCCGGTCCAGCCATTACATAATCACCTACTTTTAATCCTTCTGGCCAGATAATGTATCTTTTTTCGCCATCTAAGTAGTGTAAAAGAGCGATTCTTGCACTTCTGTTTGGGTCATACTCAATCGCCGCAACTTTTGCAGGAATTCCCCATTTGTCTCTTTTAAAATCTATGATTCTATATAATCTCTTATGACCGCCACCTCTGTGTCTAACAGTAATTCTGCCTTGATTATTTCTTCCTGCATGCTTTTTAAGCGGCTCAACTAATGATTTTTCCGGTTCTGATTTTGTAATTTCAGCAAAATCATATAAAATTGCATGCCTTGTTCCGTTTGTTACTGGTTTTAATTTTCTAACACCCATTTTTTATCACCTCATACTAATTCAGCTATATTGATTGGTTTTTCAGACTCTATTTTTACAATAGCTTTTTTCCATGCTTTCTTGTATCCAGAAGACCTGAAGCCAAATCTTTTTGGCTTTGGCTTAACTATCAAAGTTCTTACATCTTTAACTTTTACGTTGAAAATCTTTTCTACTGCTTCTTTAATTTCTGTTTTGCTTGCGTCCATAGCAACTTCAAAAGTTAAAGTATTGTTTTTTTCATTGTCTTTTACAGCTTTTTCTGTAAGAACAGGTCTAATTATAATGTCATAGATGGTTTTCATTGTGCCAACCTCTCTTGAATCTTTTCTAATGCAGATTTAAATATAATTACTTTATCATTGTTTAAAACATCGTAAGAGTTTATACCTTCTGCAAGTAATATTTTTACTTTTGGAATATTTCTAAAGGATTTGATAACATTTTCTAATTTTTCTGGTAAAACCAATAAAACTTTTGAGTTTTCTAAACCAAAGTTTTTCAACACTTCTATAGCATTTTTAGTTTTAGGTGCTTCAAAATCAAAGTCTTCAACGACTATTAATTCGTTGTTATTTAACTTGTAAGTAAGAACACCTTTCAACACTTTTCTTCTTACTTTCTTAGGTAGAGCAAAATAGTAATCCCTTGGATGTGGTCCGTGAGCAACCCCACCACCTACAAAAATGTTTGCTTTTACATCACCATGCCTTGCTCTACCTGTTCCTTTTTGTGGATAAATTTTTCTGTTTGACCCTGCAACTTCAGCCCTTGTCTTTGTGCTTGCTGTTCCGGCTCTTTTAGATGCAAGGTGCCATTTAATTACTTCCCAAACTGTACCTTGGTTTACTTCTGTTTTAAATATTTCTTCTTTTAAATCTATCTTTCCGACAACTTCATTTTTATTGTTAACTACATTAAATTCCATCTAATTCACCTCTTTCGTAGAGTTTAAGCATACATTGCTTTTGATTTTGCTAATTTTAATTTTCCTTTTCTTCTATCAGCTATTACACTTTGCTTTAAGAATACAATTGAATTTGGAGCACCAGGTACAGACCCTTTTACTAATATTACATTTTTTTCCGGGATAATATCAACAACTTCAAGACCAAGGACTGTTACTGTTTCATTACCGTAATGTCCTGCCATTCTCTTTGTTTTCCAAACTCTACCTGGGTCTGTTCTACAACCGATAGAACCTACAGCTCTATGATATCTATGACCATGAGATTTAGGAAATCCAGCAAAGTCCCATCTTTTCATTGCAGAGGCAAAGCCCCTACCTTTTGATTTCCCTGTAACATCTACTAGATCACCTTTTTCAAAAACATTTTCAACTCTAATCTCTTGTCCAAGTTCTACAGTTTCCCCATCTTTTAAAGGAAATTCCTTAATAACTTTTGCAGGTTTTATATTAGCTTTTTTGAAAATCGCAAGTAATGGCTTTGGGGTATTTTTTTCTTTTCTTTCTCCAAAAGCCAGAGCAACTGCATTATACCCATCCTTTTCCTGGGTTCTTGTATAAACAACATTACAAGGTCCAGCTTGTATAACTGTTACAGGAATTACCTTTCCATTAACAAAAACTCTCGTCATTCCTATTTTTTTTCCAATTATGCCTTTTGGCATTGCCATCTCTCCTTTTAACTTAGTTTGATTTCAACTTCAACACCAGCCGGAAGGCTTATATCCATTAAAGCCTCTATAGTTTGAGGTGTTGCATTTTCAATTTCTATAAGTCTTTTATGAATTCTCATTTCAAAATGTTCTCTTGATTGTTCAAACTTGTGTGGTGATCTGTGTACACACCAAACTCTTCTTCTTGTAGGTAAAGGGATAGGACCCTTTACGAGTCCTCCACCTCTTTTAACAGTATCAACAATTTGTTTTACAGATTGGTCTAAAACTTTATGGTCAAAAGCCTTTAACTTTATTCTAATTTTCTCCTGCATCTTCTATTCCTCACAATTATTCAAGTATTTTAGTAACAACGCCAGCACCTACTGTTTTTCCACCTTCTCTGATAGCAAATCTCATTTGCTCTTCCATAGCTACTGGCACCATTAACTCTACTGTTAACTCTACGTTATCTCCTGGCATTACCATCTCTTGTCCTTCTGGTAATCCTATTATTGTTCCTGTTATGTCTGCTGTTCTGATGTAAAACTGTGGTCTGTATCCTAAGAAGAATGGTGTATGTCTTCCACCTTCTTCTTTGCTTAATACGTAAACTTGTGCTTTGAATTTCTTGTGAGGTGTGATTGTTCCTGGTTTTGCTAATACTTGTCCTCTTTCTACTTCGTCTTTTGTGATTCCTCTTAATAGGACTCCTATGTTGTCACCTGCTATTGCTTCATCTAATTGTTTTCTGAACATCTCTATTCCTGTTACTACTGTCTTCTTCTTCTCTTCTGATAATCCTACTATCTCTACTTCGTCACCTACTTTTAATGTTCCTCTTTCTACTCTTCCTGTTACTACTGTTCCCCTTCCTGTTATTGAGAATACGTCTTCTATTGCCATTAGGAATGGTTTGTCTGTTTCTCTTGGAGGTGTTGGTATGTATTCATCCATTGCTTTTAATAACTCTTCTACTGATGCAAACCATTTTGGGTCATCGTTTAATGCTCCAAGTGCTGACCCTCTTATTACTGGTACTTCATCTCCTGGAAAGTCGTATTTGCTTAATAATTCTCTTACTTCCATCTCTACCAAGTCTATCAATTCTGGGTCATCCACCATATCGCATTTGTTTAAGAATACTACGATGTATGGTACGTTAACTTGTCTTGCAAGAAGTACGTGTTCTCTTGTTTGTGGCATTGGTCCATCTGCTGCTGATACTACAAGGATTGCTCCGTCCATTTGTGCTGCACCGGTGATCATATTCTTGATGTAGTCTGCGTGTCCTGGGCAGTCTACGTGTGCATAGTGTCTTTTTTCTGTCTCATATTCTACGTGTGTGATGTTGATTGTAATTCCTCTTTCTCTTTCTTCTGGAGCTTTGTCTATATCTGCATATCCAACGAATTTTGCTAATCCTTTTTTGCTTTGTACGTATGTGATAGCTGCTGTTAGTGTTGTTTTTCCGTGGTCAACGTGTCCTATTGTTCCTACGTTTATGTGTTCTTTTCCTCTAACAAATTTTTCTTTTGCCATTTATTTTTACCTCCTAAATATTTTTAAGCGTGAGCTTTATTTCTTTGTCCTGCAACTTGTTCAGCAATATGTCTTGGGACTTCTTCATATTTTTCAAACGTCATTACAAACGTTGCTCTACCTTGGGTAAGAGACCTTAAGTCTGTAGCATATCCGAACATTTCTGCCAATGGAACTTCAGCTTTAATGGTTACGGTACCTCCTTTTTTCTCCATTCCAAGGATTCTTCCTCTTCTTCTGTTAAGGTCGCCCATTACGTCACCCATGTATTCTTCCGGTGTATCTACTTCAACGTGCATGATAGGTTCTAACAATACTGGGTCTGCTTTTTTCATAGCATCTCTAAATGCCATAGAAGCAGCTATTTTGAACGCTATTTCAGATGAGTCAACTTCGTGGAAAGAACCATCAAAGAGTGTAGCTTTTACGTTTATAACAGGATAACCTGCTACAACACCTTGGTTCATTGCTTCTCTGATACCTTCATCTACTGCCGGGATAAATTCCTTTGGTATTACACCACCAACGATTTTATCTACAAATTCATATTCTTTTTCTTGATTTGGTTCTATTTCTATCCAAACGTGACCGTATTGACCTCTACCACCAGACTGTCTTATAAATTTACCTTCTGCCGTTGCTTTTTTCTTGATGGTTTCTTTGTATGCAACCTGTGGTTTACCTACGTTAACTTCAAGTTTGTGTTCTCTTTTCATTCTATCTATTATGATTTCGAGGTGTAGTTCACCCATTCCGTGGATTAATGTTTGATTTGTTTCTGGGTCTACAGAAACTTTAAACGTTGGGTCTTCTTTCATAAATTTATTTAAAACTTGAGATAACTTTTCCTGGTCTGACTTTGTTTTTGGTTCTATAGCCATCGCAATAACTGGCTCTGGGAATTCCATCTTTTCAAGAATAATAGGTGCTTTTTCATCACAAAGTGTGTCACCGGTAGTCGCATCTATACCAACAGCAGCTGCAATATCTCCAGCATAAACTTCTGTAATCTCTTCCCTTTGGTTAGCATGCATTCTTAAGATTCTACCGATTCTTTCCTTCTTGCCTTTGTTTGAAACATAAACAGTCTGACCGGCTTTTACTGAACCGGAGTAAACTCTAAAGTAAGTCAGCTGTCCTGCATAAGGGTCTGCCATAACTTTAAATGCTAACGCACAGAAAGGTTCATCATCTGATGCATGTCTTACTTCTTCCTCGCCGGTATTTGGATTAACTCCTTTTACAGGTGGAATATCTACAGGAGAAGGCAGGAAATCTATTACTGCATCTAGCAATGGCTGGATACCTTTATTTTTAAATGCCGTTCCACAAAGCATAGGAACAAGCTTTCTTTCTATTGTTGCTTTTCTTAATGCTTTTTTTAAGTCTTCAGCTGGTATTTCTTCCCCGGCAAAGTACTTTTCCATTAAAGACTCATCTGTTTCTACAATAGCTTCAATCATTTTTTCACGCCATTCTTGAGCTAAGTCTAAAAGCTCTGCCGGAATTTCTCTCTCTTCAAATTTAGCACCAAGTTCATCGCCTTCCCAAACAATAGCTTTCATTTTAAAAAGGTCTACAACACCTTTGAAGTTATCTTCAGCGCCAATCGGTATTTGGATAGGGACAGGATTTGCTCCAAGCTTTTTCTTCATATCTTCGTAAACACCGAAAAAGTTTGCGCCGACCCTATCCATTTTGTTAACAAATGCTATTCTTGGAACTTCAAACCTATCAGCCCATCTCCAGTTTGTCTCTGATTGTGGTTGAACACCTTCAACCGAAGCAAAAACAAAAATAATACCATCAAGAACTTTCATTGACCTGACTACTTCAACACCAAAGTCAACGTGTCCCGGAGTATCAATTATGTTTAATTGGTATCCTTTCCAGTAAGCAGCTGTTGTTGCTGCTGTAATTGTAATACCTCTTTCTTTTTCTTGTTCCATCCAGTCCATGGTAGCGGAGCCTTCATGGACCTCACCTATTTTGTAAGTTTTTCCAGTGTAAAACAGTATTCTTTCTGTTGTTGTTGTTTTTCCAGCGTCTATATGAGCTACTATTCCTATGTTTCTTATCTTTTCAATGGGTACTTGCCTTGGCATTTTTATTTTCCTCCAGCATTCTGATTTGATTTAATTCTAATTTTAATTACCATTTATAGTGTGCAAAAGCTTTATTTGCTTCGGCCATTCTGTGAGTATCTTCTTTTTTCTTAACTGCGTTTCCTCTATTATGGTATGCATCTAATAGTTCATTTGATAATTTTTCTAACATTGTATAGTTTCCTTTACCACTTCTGCTTCTTGCAGCTTCAACCAACCATCTCAACGCCAAAGATATTTGTCTTCTTGGAGGAACTTCCATAGGAATTTGATAAGTAGCTCCGCCAACTCTTCTTGGCCTAACTTCTAGTGTTGGTTTTAAATTTTCTATGGCCTTGTGTAGAGCTTCTAATGGTTGTTCGCCGGTTTTTTCAGCTAAAATTTTCATAGCACCGTAAACTATCTTTTCTGCTTTTGATTTTTTGCCATCTACCATAACTTTATTGATCAATTTTTGTACCAAAACATCTCCATAGATTGGGTCTGGCATTATTTCTCTTGGTTTGACTGGTCCTTTCCTTGGCATTTTTTTACCTCTCCTTCAAAAATTAATTACTTTTTCTTTCCAGTTGCTGCAGCAGCTTGACCTGGTTTTGGTCTCTTAACACCATACTTAGACCTTGATTGTTTTCTATCTTTAACACCGGCAGCATCAAGAGCACCACGAATAATTTTGTACCTTACCCCTGGTAAGTCCTTAACCCTTCCACCTCTAACAAGAACGATAGAGTGTTCTTGTAGGTTGTGGCCAATTCCTGGGATATAGCAAGTTACTTCATAACCATTTGACAATCTTACCCTTGCAACTTTTCTTAAAGCTGAGTTTGGCTTCTTAGGGGTTGTAGTATATACACGAACGCAAACACCCCTTTTTTGAGGGTTTCCTTGCAACGCTGGAGCTTTTGATTTTTTCTCTACTTTTTCTCTACCTTTTCTAACCAATTGGTTAATAGTTGGCACTGTAAACCTCCTAAATTAAAAACAGATTTTTTCTATCATAAACTAAAACAAATATTATAATTAAACTTCGTGTAAAAATCAAGCAGTTAAAGTGAATGCTGCAAAAACCAATGTCGTTATTCTGCAGCCGGCGAAGAATCTCTTCCTTTCTTTTCAATTCAAAAAATCAAAAAAGAGATCCTTCAGACTAAAGTCCTCAGCATGACAAAGACAAAAAGGTAAACTTGCAAAAATTTTGAAACAGTCTCAGCAGCTACAAATATGTCATATAAGTTTAGAGAATGTGTGGGAATGACAAAAAATAATTTATAACCTCTAAATCTCTTAACCTCTTATTCTCTTGTAATCCCGAAAATTTTCCTCCAAAGTTGCTTTCCTTAGGTTTTAAAAGTCAAAATTTTTAAACCTGTTTACTTATTGCTTAATTCTTTAATCCATAAAAATTATACAGACCCCGATTTAGGGGGGTCCGGTAGTTATACTATTTTACACTTCCTCTTTTTCTTCTTCTTTTAATACTACATCAACTTCTGAATACTCTTTTATACCTGTACCGGCTGTAATAATTCCACCAATGATAACGTTTTCCTTCAATCCTTTTAATGGGTCTACTTTTCCTTCAACAGCTGCATCTGCAAGAACTCTTGTTGTTTCTTGGAATGATGCCGCAGAAATCCAGCTTCTTGTAGTTAATGCAGCTTTTGTAATACCAACAAGAACAGGCTCAGCTTTTGGTGGTCTTCCACCTTCAGAGATTACCTTATTAATCTCTTCCTCAAGGTCAAGTTTATCCACTATCTCGTTGAGTAAAAATCTGCTATCTCCCGGGTCTACAATTTTAACTTTTCTAAGTATTTGTCTTATGATTACTTCAAAGTGTTTATCGTTGATTTCAACACCTTGTAATCTGTAAACAATTTGTGCTTCTTTTACTAAGAATGCTGCAAGCTCTTCTATACCCATTATTTTCAATATGTCGTGTGGATTTGGAGTACCATCTGTTAGAGGGTCTCCGGCTTTTACCATAGAGTTATCTTTAACAATAATGAATTTTCCTTTTGGAACTTTGTAATCTCTCTGTTGTCCGGTTTCTTTATTAAACACAACGATTCTTGAACCTTCACTTTTTAGTCTTACCATTCCATCAAATTCTGCGACAATACTTCCATCATCAACTAAGCTTTGCCCAGCTTTTACAAAGGAACCATTTTTTACAATGACAAAAGTTGTATCTGGAACTTTATAAGTCTCTGTTTTTTCTTCCTTAGGATTTATTAACGTAATTTCCTTTGCATCTTCGTAAATTTTTACAATACCGTCTATTTCTGTGATGATAGCTTTGTTTTTAGGCTCTCTTGCTTCCAGCAGCTCTTCAACTCTTGGTAAGCCACCAACGATGTCTCTAACTTTTGCTTTTTCTTTTGGTATTTTAGCAACCACATCACCTTCTGATACTTTAAAACCTTTTTTAACTTGCAAATATTTGTGATGAATGTCTGTTTTTTCTGCTTCAGAACATGCAAAACATTTATTCCAGACTTCTTCAAGATTTTCTTTTGGAATTAACAAGATTGTGTTTACCGGAAGGTCATAAATATACTCATTACCATCATCGCCTTTGATTACCAATCTTGGAGTATGAAGTTGTGCGTCTTTTGGTCTTAAGAATGTGATTGTATAACTTGTTTTACCTGTGATATTATCTCTTTCTTCTTTTAAGGTAACATCTAAGATAACATCCCTTAACTCTACTTCTCCACCTTTTTCTGCAATGATTAGGTCACTAAATGGCTCCCATTCAGCTAAAATTGTACCTTCTTTTACTTCTTGGTCATCTTCAACGTATAAAACTGCTCCATATGGTGCCGGAAATCTTTCTATTGTTTTTCCTTCTTTATCAAGGATTTTAATCGAACCTTCTCTGTTGATGATTAATTTTCTACCTTTTTTATCCACGACAAATTTTACATTTTGAAGTTTTACTATTCCATCATGGCTTGTTTTATGCTGAGTTTGAACTTCCTTAGCTGTAGCAGCACCACCAATGTGGAACGTCCTCATTGTAAGCTGAGTACCCGGTTCACCAATAGACTGAGCAGCAATTATTCCAACCGCCTCACCTATATCAACAAGCTTTCTTTGTGCTAAGTCTCTGCCGTAGCATTTTGCACAGACACCATGAGGCATTTCACAAGTTAATACAGACCTAATTTTTACTTTTTCAATACCTGCTTTTTCGAGCTTGTCGACAACTTCTTCAGTAATTTCTTCGTTTGCAGATATTAGCAGTTCTCCTGTATATGGGTCATAAACATCTTCTGCTGTATATCTTCCAAGCACTCTGTCTTTAAATGGTACTATAATTTCACCGCTTTCAATAATGGAGCTAACCGTTATACCTTTTAATGTTCCACAGTCTTCTGCTGTAACCATAACATCCTGTGCAACATCTGCCAATCTTCTTGTAAGGTATCCTGCAACTGCGGTTTTTAGAGCTGTGTCAGCAAGACCTTTTCTTGCACCGTAAGTTGAAATAAAGTACTCAATAACAGATAGCCCTTCTCTAAAGTTTGACATGATTGGAGTTTCGATAAATTCACCTGAATGTTTAGCCATAAGACCACGCATACCTGCAAGCTGTCTTATCTGGTCTCTACTACCTCTCGCACCAGAGAATGCCATCATATAAACTGGGTTGAAATAGCCAGGGTATTTTTTACCGTTTTCTATCCTTTCAGACTTTTCTATCTCCTTAAACATTTCTTTTGCAACTTCGTTTGTAGCCTGAGACCATATATCAATGATTTTATTGTGTCTCTCACCTTTTGTGATGATTCCATCTACGTACTGCTTCCAAACCGTTTCAGCTTCTTTTATAGCTTTCTCAAGAATTTTAGCTTTCTTCTTAGGAACAACTAAATCATCAACAGAAATAGTTACAGCTGCTTTAGTGGCGAATCTAAATCCTAATTCTTTAATTTTATCCAACGTCTGAGCAGTAATCTCGTTTCCGTATTTTTCATAAATATCCGAAATTAATTTGGAAATTTTCTTTTTATCCAATACTTCATTTACAAACTTATAGCCTTCTGGAAGTATTTGATTAAAAATTACCCTGCCGGCTGTAGTTTCAATAATTTTGCCATTTATTTTAACCTTTATCTTAGCCAGCAAGTCTATTGCGCCTAATTCGTAAGCAGTCACAACTTCTTCTGGAGAGCTAAATATCTTTCCTTCACCTTTAGCATTTGGCAATTCTTGGGTTATATAGTGAATACCAAGAATAATGTCCTGTGATGGCATAGTAACCGGCTTACCATGGGCTGGAGAAAGAATGTTCTGAGTAGATAGCATCAATATGTAAGATTCAAGCTGAGCTTCAACGGATAGGGGCACGTGAACAGCCATCTGGTCGCCGTCAAAGTCTGCGTTAAACGGAGGACATACTAATGGATGAAGTTTTATAGCTTTTCCTTCTACTAATTTTGGCTCGAATGCTTGAACAGACATCCTGTGTAATGTCGGTGCCCTGTTTAAAAGAACAGGATGTTGTTTTACAACTTCTTCGAGACATTCATAAACTTCTGGTGCCTTTTCTTCAACTAATTTTTTAGCTGATTTTATAGATGTAGCATAACCCTTTTCTTCAAGCCTTCTGTATATAAATGGTTTGAATAGCTCTAAAGCCATCTGCTTAGGAAGACCGCATTCATGCATCTGTAACTCAGGGCCTACAACGATTACAGAACGTCCCGAGTAGTCTACCCTTTTACCAAGAAGGTTTTGTCTGAATCTTCCTTCTTTACCTCTTAACGAGTCTGAAAGGGATTTTAATGGTCTGTTGTTTTGAGTGACCATTCTTCCACGTCTACCATTATCGATAAGAGCATCTACCGCCTCTTGTAGCATTCTTTTTTCGTTTCTAATGATGATTTCAGGGGCATCTAAATCGATAAGTCTTTTTAAACGGTTATTTCTGTTAATAACTCTTCTGTATAGGTCGTTAAGGTCTGAACTTGCAAATCTTCCACCGTCTAAAGCTATCAAAGGCCTTAAGTCAGGTGGAATAACCGGTAAAACTTCAAGCACCATCCATTCTGGTTTATTTCCAGATTCTATAAAACCTTCTACAAGTCTTAATCTTCTGATGATTTTCTTTAATCTTGCATCTGTTCCTTCTTTTAAGATCACGTTTCTAACAGATTCTTTGATAACTTCAAAAATTGGTATTTCTTTTACTTTTTCTCTATAAGCTTTATATAATTTTTCTAATGCTTCAACACCTGTAAGAGCGATAACACCTTCAGGTAAAGAATCTACATTTTCTGGGTTTATGATCTGTCCAAATTTTAAATCTGAATAAGCTGGGTCTATTACGACATAATATCCTTGTGATACAATAACATCTATCTCTTTATCTGTTGGCTCTATATCTCCAAATCTTAATCCTACTTCTGAAAATCTTCTTGCGATTTCAATGATAGCTTTATTGTAAAGTCTTGGATAGTTCATTTTATAGTTTAGATTTAAGTCGTCAAACGTTCCTGCATATCCATGAAGGTCTTTTTTAAGTCTTTTTGCAAGTATTTCTAAGTCTATTCTTGCAAGAACATCTTTAACTTTTTCAGCTCCCATTCCGTATTCGTATTTTTCTGCGTTTGAATACTCATACTCCCTTTCTCTAAATTCATCTTCAGAAACAATGTGTAATTTTACGTATTTTGTAAGACCACCTTCCATTAAAGGTAAAGATTTAGGGTCTTTTTCAAATGCTTCCTCCTCTTCCTCTGTTGGATGTTCTACAACCAAATAAGATTCAAAATAAACAACTCTTTCAATATCTCTGGATGTTAAATCTAACAAGCTGCCTATTTTGCTTGGTGTAGATTTTAAATACCATATATGAACAACCGGAGATGCAAGCTCTATATGTCCAAATCTTTCTCTTCTAACATCAGAACGTGTAACTTCAACACCACATCTATCACAAATTGTCCCTTCATACTTTCTTTTTTTATATTTTCCGCATAAACATTCATAGTCTTTTATAGGTCCAAATATTCTTGCATCAAAAAGTCCATCCTTTTCCGGTTTTAATGTTCTATAATTAAGAGTTTCTGGCTTTTTTACTTCTCCATGAGACCAAGACCTAATCATTTCAGGTGAAGCAAGAGATATTCTGATGGCATCAAATCTGACTGTTTCTTTTCTTTCTTTTGCTTCCACGGTAAATTACCTCCTTATTGTTTAGAAAGCCTCCCAAAAAGGGAGGTTAAAATCTATCTAATTTAACTCAGGCTTTTTCTTTTCTGGCTCTGAAGTATCGCAGGCTTGAGGCTGTCCTTCAACTATACATTCAACGTTTAAACCGAGAGCTTTTAGCTCTCTAACAAGAACTTTAAAAGATTCTGGTACGCCGATATCGTAGTAATGTTTTCCTTTAATGATAGCTTCGTATACTCTCTTTCTTCCTTCAATATCGTCTGATTTGACTGTTAACATCTCTCTTAGTGTATACGCTGCCCCGTGTGCTTCAAGCGCCCATACTTCCATCTCACCGAATCTTTGTCCACCAAACTGAGCTCTACCACCAAGTGGCTGTTGTGTGATAAGAGAGTAAGGTCCGGTTGAACGTGCGTGTATTTTATCGTCAACCATATGTATAAGTTTAAGCATATACATGTATCCTACAGTAACTTCAAAGTCAAAAGCTTCTCCAGTTCTACCGTCAAAGAGTTTAACTTTGCCGCTATCTTTTATTCCTGCATGACTAAGAAGCTTCTTAATATCTTCTTCTGATGCACTTTCAAAGATTGCAGTTTCTACAGGAATGCCAATTTTAGTTAAATCTCTAACCAAGTCTCTTAAAGATTCATCGTCAAGTTTAGATAAAGCCTCTCTTAACTCTTGAGAATCTTTCTCCCTTTGTTTGGTAAGGATTTTGTTATCTGTATCATTTACAATGCTGTAATACTCAACAATCTTATCGATAATCTTTTCTCTATCAAAGATTTTTTCAAGCTCTTTTCCAAGTTTTTCACCGAGTTTTTTAGCAGCTAATCCGAGATGGGTTTCAAGTATTTGTCCTACGTTCATACGAGAAGGAACACCAAGAGGGTTTAAAACTATATCCACAGGAGTTCCGTCTTCCATAAACGGCATGTCTTCAACAGGAAGAACGACAGAGATTACACCTTTATTACCGTGTCTACCTGCCATTTTATCACCGACCTGGATCTTTCTCTTTTGAGCTATGTAAACTTTAACAAGCTCGTTAACTCCAGGTTTTAAATCTGCTCCTTCCTGAACAGCTTCTTTTCTTTTTTCGTAAATCTTTTCCCAAAGCTCAATTTGAGATTTTGCTTTTTCAATGATAGATTCTATCTTTTTAAGCAATTTTTTATCTTTAATAAAGTTAGATGGATTGATAGCTATTATTTTTATAGCCTGAGAAACGTTATTTTCAGATATATATTCTCCTTCAGGAATGATAACTTCGCCGGCTACTTTAACATCCTTAGCAACCTTCACACCGATAAGAATTTCTCTAAGCTGAGCATCTCTTTTATCTAAAATGAACTTTTTCTTCTCTTCCAACTCTAAGTTAAGTTTATCAACTTCTTGCTTAATTAAAGTATCTAAATACTTCTCTCTTTTTTCCTTTTTATCTTTCTTCTTCTTAGCAAAGATTTGGACATCAACTACCACACCTTCAACGCCCACAGGAACTCTTAACGAAGAATCTTTTACTTCGCTTGCCTTTTCTCCAAAGATAGCAAATAAAAGTTTTTCTTCCGGTGTTAGTGCTGTTTCTCCCTTAGGAGTAACTTTACCAACCAAAATATCTCCTGGTTTAACATATGCACCGATTCTTACAACGCCGTGTTCATCAAGGTTTGCAAGCTGTCTTTCGCTAACGCCAGGTATATTTCTTGTTATCTCTTCTGGACCTAACTTTGTTTCTCTTGCTTCTACTTCAAACTCTTCTATATGAATAGATGTAAATACATCGTCTTTAACAAGTCTTTCTGAGATTACGATAGCATCTTCAAAGTTATAGCCTCTCCATGGCATGAATGCAACAAGAACATTCTTTCCAAGTGCAAGCTCGCCTTTGTATGTTGAAGTTCCATCTGCTATTGTTGCGCCTTTTTCTACAATATCACCTTTTCTAACAAGTGGTCTTTGATTCATGCATGTAGCCTGGTTAGAGCCTTTAAATTTATTTAATTTGTAAATATCCATACCAATATCTAACGGGTCATGGGGGTTAATCTCGTCCTCATTTACTTTTATAACGATAGTATTTCCATCAACTTTAATAACTTCACCACCTCTTTTTGCAACGATCACAGAACCGGAGTCCTTGGCAATGATAACTTCCATTCCTGTGCCTACAAGAGGATACTCTGTTCTAATAAGAGGCACCGCCTGACGTTGCATGTTAGAACCCATAAGAGCCCTGTTGGCATCGTCGTGTTCAAGGAAAGGAATTAAGGATGTAGACGGAGAAACTATTTGCTTAGGAGATACGTCCATGTAGTGAACTTCGTGTGGTTCTACTAATCTTATATCACCATACGCCCTTGCAAGAACTCTATCTGTTAAAAATCTTCCTTCTTCATCTATTTCAGCGTTAGCTTGAGCAATAACATACTTTTCTTCTTCGTATGCTGCCAGATATTCAATTTCGTTAGTAACAACGCCGTTAACAACCTTTCTATACGGAGAGATTAAAAATCCAAATTCATTTATTCTTGAATAAACAGTCATTGAAGAAACTAAACCAATGTTTTGACCCTCCGGTGTTTCGATCGGACATATTCTTCCATAGTGAGATGGATGAACGTCTCTTATTTCAAATTTAGCACTTTCTCTTGTAAGACCGCCTGGACCTAAAGCTGATAATCTTCTTTTATGTGTTAACTCAGATAACGGGTTTGTTTGGTCCATAAATTGTGAAAGCTGACCGCTTTTTAAGAATTCAAGAATAGAGTTAGTTAAATATCTTGGATTAATAAGCTCGCTTGGTTTTAAGTTAGGGTCTTCTACGTCAACGGTAGCAACCCTGTCTCTAAATGCTTTTTGCATTCTCGCAATTCCAGCCCTTGCCTGAACCTCTAAAAGCTCTCCAACAGGTCTAACTCTTCTATTTCCTAAGTGTGCTATATCATCCAGGTTTTTCTTTCCATATCTTAATTCTAATAAATACTTGACTATTGCAATGATGTCGGCAAGCTGTAGTGTTCTTGCTTCTTCGTCTAAGTATTCTTTCACTTTTATCTCTTTAAATGAAGCTTCTTTTAGTTTTTCCAATACTGCTGGGTCTATCTTTGTTCCTTTCGGAATAACCCCATCTTTTGTCTCTACATCTTCATCAAGAGCTAAAGGTGGGAATTTTTCAAAGAAATCTTCAAGGTCTAAAGGTTTAATAGTTTTTGGAACGTTATGTACTTTTGCATTTAGTTTAACCCTACCAACTCTTGAAAGGTCATATCTTTGAATATCTGTAAACGTATTATTAAATAACTCTTTAGCTCTCTTCATAAAGGCTTTTGGGTCTAAAACTGCAGTATCCGTAGGTCTCATTTTTCTATAAATTTCTACAAGAGCAGCATCTCTAAAAGTAAACAGAGCATTAATTTTTGGTTCATCTTTCTTTAATGTTTCAACAATAACTCTTTGATATGGTGATTTGTTTATAACCTGAGGTTCTACAGTGACAACTTCTTCTATTTTGATTCTATCATCGTTTAAAAGTTTTTCTAAATTTTCTGCAGAAACATATTTTTCTTGCTTAATAGGTACTGGTTGACCTTTTTCAGATATTTCTTCATATACATATGTTACAAAAATATCCCTATTCACTAAGTCTTCTAAATTAACAGGAATCTTTGTATTTTCATGAACTAATTTACCATCCTCAACGATGTACCTATCTACTTTTCCATAAAAGTTTTTAAGAATTTTATATGCAGTATCCAATCCGAATGCTCTAAGGAGGGTTGTTCCAAGGATTTTTCTTCTGTCTATCTTTGCATAGAAAATTTCTGAATTTGTTGCATACTGAACTTCTACCCTTGCACCTTTTTCTGGAATGACACTACCTTCATAAATAACTCTTGTAATAATGTCTTTTGTTTTGTCTTCTTTTCCTGAGAAGAATATACCTGAAGACCTGATTAACTGAGATACAATAATTCTTTCACTGCCGTTTATCATAAAATAAGCATAGTCTGTTAGGAGAGGAATCTCACCAAAGTATATTTTTTGTTTTTTTATAGTCTTAGGAATTATTTCTCCGGTTTTAGGGTCTGTATGATTTATTACAAGTTCTAATAGCACTCTTAGAGGAGCGCCATATGTTAATCCCTTGAGTTTACATTCCTCGACGGTTAGCTTTTCTTTGTAAATCAATGGACCGCCACAATGTGGACAATCAACTTCTGGTCCACCAAGAATTTCCTCAGGCAACCCTTTTCCGCATTTTCCACACTCCCAATCGCCAACCTCGTATCCAATATATCTAATTTCTAATTGACCGTTTGGGTCTACAAAAGGAAAAGACGTCCTAAATAAGCTTTCAAGACCTTTATTTGGATCTCTTTTTAGAGGATTTTTATGAAATTGAACAAAGTTTTCAAAAGATTCTTTTGGAACGGATAAAAGGTCAGAAGGTGTTATTATTTCTCTTCTTCTTGAAAGTATTTTACGAAAAGGATTTCGTTTTAAATTTTTTATCTCTCTCATCCTGCACCACCTTATTTGATTTTAAAATAAATAAAGGTAGACTGCCATACCGACAATCTACCTTTCCTTAGACTTGCTGGAAATTCTTTATTGGGATAACGTTTATCAAGGTTTATTATTTTATTTCCACAGTAGCTCCAGCTTCCTCTAATTTTTTCTTAATTTGTTCTGCTTCTTCCTTAGAAACTCCTTCTTTAACTGGTTTTGGAGCTCCATCTACAAGGTCTTTTGCTTCTTTTAATCCAAGACCTGTAATCTCTCTAACAACCTTAATAACGTTGATTTTGTTTGCTCCTGGGCTTTTTAAAATAACATCAAACTCAGTTTTTTCCTCAACTGGAGCAGCTGCACCTGCAGCACCACCCGCAGCTGGAACAGCAGCAACCATAGCGGCCGCAGAAACACCAAACTCTTCTTCTAACTCTTTTACAAGCTGTGCTAACTCTAATACTGTCATTGACTTGATAGCTTCTTTAATTTCTTCTCTTGTAATTGTTGCCATATTTTTAAAACCTCCTATAAAATTTTATTTAAGATTGTTTTTCTTTTTCTTTTCTTATAGCATCTAAAACTAAAACAGTTTTTTGTGGTACAGCATTAAGTACACGTACAAGGTTTGTAATAGGTGCTTGAAGTACAGCCAATAGTTGAGCAACAAGCACTTCCTTGCTTGGCAGAGATGCAAGGTAATCAATCTTCTGTGCATCAGCAAACACACCTTCTACTAAACCGCCTTTTACTTTTGCATCTTCTTTTCCTTTTAAAAATTCTTTCAATAATTTAGCTGGTGCAACAATGTCGCCATATCCAAAAATAACCGCAGTTTGCTCTTTGAAAATACTTATTTTATCATAAAGTTGTGTTCCATTGCAAGCTCTGTATAAAAGTGTATTTTTGACAACTTTTAATTCTGCATTTTCCCTTTTCAGCTTTTTCCTAAAATCTGCTATTGAGTTAGCATCTATACCTTTAAAATCTAAAAGTATAACAACTGGTGCTGCTTCTATTTTTTGCTTAAGGTCAGCAACTAACTGACTTTTCTTTTGAATCGATTTTCTCTCTGTAGTTAATGCCATGGCTCTACTCCTTATGCTGCTTTAGTTTCTAAGGCTTTTTGTAATTCAGCTGGATTTAATTTGACTGAAGGGCTCATTGTTGTTTTTAAAACAACATTTTTTATATACTGACCTTTTGCACCTGGTGGCTTAGCTTTCAACACCGCATCTACTGCAGCTAAAATATTTTCCTTAAGCTTATAATCCTCGAATGAAATTTTACCCACCGGAACATGTAAATTTCCTGTTTTATCAACTTTAAACTCTACTCTACCTTTTTTAGCTTCTGTAACTGCTCTTTTGATGTCAGCCGTAACAGTTCCAACCTTAGGGTTTGGCATTAAGCCTCTTGGTCCTAAGATTTTACCAAGCTTAGCCAATTTTGGCATCATATCCGGAGTTGCTATCACAACGTCAAAATCTATCCAGTTTTCATTTGCAATCTTATTGATAATCTCTTCACCACCTACATAATCAGCACCTGCTTCTTCTGCCTCTTTTAACTTTTCACCGGAAGCAATAACAAGAACTTTTAACTCTCTTCCTAATCCATGTGGAAGTACAACTGAACCTCTAACCATTTGGTCAGCATACTTAGGGTCAACGCCCAGTCTAAATATAAGCTCTACCGTTTCGTTAAACTTTCTCTGCAAAACTTTTCCCATTTCTTTTAGTTTTTGAATAGCTTCATCAAGGCTGTAAGTCTTTTCTTTATCAATAAGCTTTAATGCTTCTAAATATTTTTTTCCTCTTTTAGCCATAGCACTTACCCCTTATATCCTTCAATTTCAATTCCCATACTGCGAGCAGTACCAGCTATAATTTTCATAGCTTTTTCTATGTCTTCAGTGTTAAGGTCCTTTAATTTCATTTCAGCAATTTCTCTTAGCTGATTAACTGTGATTTTTCCAACCTTATTTCTCTTTGGGTCTCCGGAGCCTGTCTTTATACCTGCAGCTTCTTTAAGGAGATAAGATGCTGGTGGAGTCTTGAGAATAAACGTAAAAGACCTATCCGAATAGATAGTAATTACTACCGGTACGATTGTACCAGGTTTCATGTTTGTAGTTGCTGCATTAAAACTTTTAACAAACTCCATAATGTTAACACCATGCTGACCAAGAGCTGGTCCAACTGGTGGCGATGGAGCTGCTTGCTGAGCTGGAATCATCAGCTCAACTTGTGCCGTTACTTTCTTAGCCATTTAAATACACCTCCTTGAATTCTTTGACGCCTGTCTTAACAAAACACCAAAGCTGAACCGACAGGCTAAATTTTCTCCACCTGGGAGAATTCAAGTTCAACCGGTGTTGCTCTTCCAAAAATAGTAATTAATGCGATAAGTTTTTCTTTGTCCGGGAATACTTCTTCCACTGTTCCTGTAAAATTCATAAATGGACCTTCAATAACTCTAATAATGTCTCCTTTTGTATATAAAAGTTTCTTGATTTTTGGTGCACCTTTTTGAATTTGTCCCAAGACTTTCATTACATCGTTTTCATTTAAAGGAACAGGCTTACCTCCTGCACTAACAAATCCTATTAAAAATGGAGTCTTTTTAACTAAATCAATCAAATCATCAGTAAGTTTCGCCTTTATAAGAATATATCCTGGAAATATTTTATTCTCTAAAACAATTCTCGCTTCAGTTCTGTTTTCTTTGCATGTTATTTTTTGTCCTGGTTTAGAAATCGGACTATGAGAAACACACCCTTCATCACCTTCAACACTTTCTAAAACTCGTACAGTGCCATCTTCTATAGAAAATTTTGTAATCCCCTTTTTTCCCTGGACTTCTAAAATCCTATTTGGACCTTTTAGAGAAAGTCTATATCTTTCCTTCCCTTGAGATTTAAGAACAACCTTTTCTTCAGCAGGAACTATAACTTCGTCTACTAAATGTTCTAAATTGTTAAGCTTTAAATTCTTAATAAAGTTTTCTTTTGCCCTGATCTCTAAATTAGATTGTGTATATAAAGCGTACCATTTTTTCTCATCGGTATCTTTTTCTAAATTACTTTCCTTAACTTCTTCATTAACCACGTTTAAATTTTCATTTTCCGCCATCTAAGCCTTTACCTCTCTATTATAAAAGCAATTATTTTTGTAAATAAGATATCTAAACCCCATAAATACAACGCCATTATCAATGTTAAAACTATAACTGCTATAGTTGCTGTTTTAACAAGGTCTTTAGAGGGCCATGTTACTTTTTTAAGCTCTTCAAAAACTTCCTTTAGAAAGTTTAGATACTTTACCATCAATATTCTCCAAAAGCGGGGCAGGAAGGACTCGAACCCTCAACCTGCGGATTTGGAGTCCGCTGCTCTGCCAATTGAGCTACTGCCCCGCAATCCATGTTCAATTACTTAATTTCTCTATGAACTGTGTGTTTTTTACAAAACTTACAATATTTTCTTAACTCTAATCTGTCTGGATGCTTTCTCTTGTTTTTTGTAGTTGTGTAATTTCTTCTTTTACATTCTGTGCAGGCTAAAGTTATAATTTCTCTCATCTCTTATTCCTCGCAATTATTCAAGTATTTTAGTAACAACGCCAGCACCTACTGTTTTTCCACCTTCTCTGATAGCAAATCTCATTTGCTCTTCCATAGCTACTGGCACCATTAACTCTACTGTTAACTCTACGTTATCTCCTGGCATTACCATCTCTTGTCCTTCTGGTAATCCTATTATTGTTCCTGTTATGTCTGCTGTTCTGATGTAAAACTGTGGTCTGTATCCTAAGAAGAATGGTGTATGTCTTCCACCTTCTTCTTTGCTTAATACGTAAACTTGTGCTTTGAATTTCTTGTGAGGTGTGATTGTTCCTGGTTTTGCTAATACTTGTCCTCTTTCTACTTCGTCTTTTGTGATTCCTCTTAATAGGACTCCTATGTTGTCACCTGCTATTGCTTCATCTAATTGTTTTCTGAACATCTCTATTCCTGTTACTACTGTCTTCTTCTTCTCTTCTGATAATCCTACTATCTCTACTTCGTCACCTACTTTTAATGTTCCTCTTTCTACTCTTCCTGTTACTACTGTTCCCCTTCCTGTTATTGAGAATACGTCTTCTATTGCCATTAGGAATGGTTTGTCTGTTTCTCTTGGAGGTGTTGGTATGTATTCATCCATTGCTTTTAATAACTCTTCTACTGATGCAAACCATTTTGGGTCATCGTTTAATGCTCCAAGTGCTGACCCTCTTATTACTGGTACTTCATCTCCTGGAAAGTCGTATTTGCTTAATAATTCTCTTACTTCCATCTCTACCAAGTCTATCAATTCTGGGTCATCCACCATATCGCATTTGTTTAAGAATACTACGATGTATGGTACGTTAACTTGTCTTGCAAGAAGTACGTGTTCTCTTGTTTGTGGCATTGGTCCATCTGCTGCTGATACTACAAGGATTGCTCCGTCCATTTGTGCTGCACCGGTGATCATATTCTTGATGTAGTCTGCGTGTCCTGGGCAGTCTACGTGTGCATAGTGTCTTTTTTCTGTCTCATATTCTACGTGTGTGATGTTGATTGTAATTCCTCTTTCTCTTTCTTCTGGAGCTTTGTCTATATCTGCATATCCAACGAATTTTGCTAATCCTTTTTTGCTTTGTACGTATGTGATAGCTGCTGTTAGTGTTGTTTTTCCGTGGTCAACGTGTCCTATTGTTCCTACGTTTATGTGTTCTTTTCCTCTAACAAATTTTTCTTTTGCCATTTATTTTTACCTCCTAAATAAAGAAAAGTTATTTATTTTTACCAAACCTCTCTCAGAGCCCAAGACGGGACTTGAACCCGCGACCTCACCCTTACCAAGGGTGTGCTCTGCCGCCTGAGCTACCTGGGCATAAAAACATAATAAGACGTAAAAAGACCACCATAGCCTTTTTACGTCTTGGTTTTATTGGAGAGCGGGAGACGGGACTCGAACCCGCGGCCATCTGCTTGGAAGGCAGATGCTCTACCAACTGAGCTACTCCCGCATACAATATATGGAGAGGGACGGATTCGAACCGCCGAAGGCTTTCGCCGGGAGATTTACAGTCTCCTGCCGTTGGCCGCTTGGCTACCTCTCCATATTCTAAATTCTAAAATTTAAAGCCGGCGGTGGGACTCGAACCCACGACCTGGTGATTACAAATCACCTGCTCTGCCGACTGAGCTACACCGGCTTAAACTTTAGAGATAAATATTATATCCAATTCTCTGATTTGTGTCAAGTATTTTTTAAAATATTTATTTCTAATACGTCGGGTGAGAAAATCAATAAAAACATGAGATTCTTCGCTTCGCTCAGAATGACGAATAAGATTACTCTTCCTTTATGCTTATCAATCAACCTTTCGCTGTCATCGTAATCCTTCTCGAAGGAAAAGTTATATAATCACTTTATAATCCATACGGTTCAAATGGAACTGATGACGGAGTGTTCTTTTTAGAAATCAGCGATGACTTTATAACCCACACGGTTCAGATGTAACTTGAATAGGTCTATCATATCTTACAGTAAAAGGTTTCTTTATAACCCACACGGTTCAGATGTAACACTAACTCCGATTAACAAGCTTGATAGCCAGAAACAACTTTATAACCCACACGGTTCAGATGTAACTAAATGAAGCAGACGACGATAAAACCGATCTGATGCCTTTATAACCCACACGGTTCAGATGTAAC